>JAKIZK010000079.1 GCA_022708055.1 Bacteroidota bacterium | reverse complement strand
GTTTTATTATTGAGTTGTCAGCTACGTTTTTTTGCGCAGCGATGTGAATCGTACAGCTATTATAAAGCACAAGAAGCACAAGATGCTTTGATTGCGGATAAAGTAAAGGCGATTGAATCATTCGTCAATGGTCAACTTCAAAATCATGTAGCTGGAAGAGGAAACGGCAACGAGACGATTATAAAGATTCCTGTTGTTGTACATATTTTATATCATAGTCCCGAAGAAAAGATTAGTGATGCTGTTGTACAAAGTCAGATTGATGTATTAAACAAATGCTTTCGCAGATTAAATGCCGATACGATAAAAACGCCATTACGATTTCAATCGGTAGCGGCAGATTGCGGTATTGAATTTCAATTGGCTACTGCTGATGTTCGTCGTAGAAGTACAAGCGGAATTATCAAGAAATATACACCTGTTGCCAAATGGAAGATGGATGATAAAATGAAGTTCAACACCAGCATGGGCGATGATGCCTGGGATGCTACTCAATATCTTAATATTTGGGTTTGCAATTTAGACAGGCTGGCAGGCTATTCCAGTTTCCCGGGTGGAGATTTAAAGCTTGATGGCCTGGTGCTTGATTTTGGGGCATTTGGTGCAATAAATGAAATTGCAGCCTATGGACAAGGTAAAACCGCTGTTCATGAAATTGGTCATTGGATGGGCTTAAAACATTTGTGGGGTGACACTTACTGCGGTGACGATGGGGTGGATGATACACCCAAACAGGCTAGTTATACTTCCGGTTGCCCATCATCAATACGTATTACCTGCGGAAACGGGCCTGATGGTGATATGTATATGAATTATATGGATTTTACAAATGATGCTTGTTTAAATATGTTTACCAAAGGGCAGAAAGATAAGATGCGGGCATTATTTATGCCGGGTGGCAATAAACATTCATTCTTAAACTCAAAGGGGCTCTTACGCCCATTAATATTTGAGATACCCGTTCCCGAAGATGATCCAAAATGGTTGCATCCACAACTTTACCCCAATCCGGTTAGTAATGTTTTGAATCTGGATTTAAGTTATGATTCCAGATGGGTGGGAAAATCAGCCAGAATCGTCAATATTTCGGGCCAAACGGTGATGCAATTTGTAATAAGCACCAAAATAATGCAGCTTCAAATAAATAAATTAAGCCCAGGTCTCTATTTTATTGCAGCGAAAAGGGAAGATGGGTTGTCATTAAAATTGCAATTTATAAAATTGTAAGCGTCGCAACCAAATAATCACTAACGGCAAGCAAGAAAGAAAAAGCGCCCCTATTTGGGGCGTTTTCATTTTATTAATTCAGGGTCTTTTTGGTTTGGCCTATCAAATAACCATTTTGATAAAGTTGAACAGAATAATTTCCTTTTTCATAGTCGTCTGATTTGAGGTTGAATTGAATCTTTCGGGTTTCACCTTTCAAGTATTCAAATCTCATTTTTCGTGTGTATTTCTTTGTTCCGTTTCTGGTTTCCATTGATGCAGACTCCCATGCATCTTGTATTACTTTACCATCAGGTTGTGTAACTACCGCAAAAATTTCTGCATTGGGAAAATCAGAAGTATTATTTTGTACAGAAAATGAAATGTAGATTTTGTTTATTCCTGAACTATTACCAAAAGCTGATTCATTTGCATCGCCTGATGAAGCATTTGTCATGTTTAAATTCGTTATGGTAAAATAAGGCGACTTGATATTTTGTTCCAGCGCTTCATTGTTTTCATTTAAATTAATAGTTGCTTTTTCTGAAGTTACTTTTACCGTATTTTGAGCAATGACCGTTTTGCTCTTTGAAGGAATTGAAGAAACTAATTGTTGCAATCTTGCCGTCTTTTTTCCGGCCAACGATAATTCGTCTCTTCCCGGATTTGCTTTTACCAGTAAAGCTGCTATTTCAGTTTTAAGCTGTATGATTTCCTGCATTCTTGCATCTAACTGACCTTGCAGTGTGTCTGCTGTATTTTTAGCAGCATCTAATTGTGCGCCCAGGTTATTTAAGGTTCCTTGATAAACTAATTGAAGAGAGTCCTGAATTTTTTTAATGTCAGCTGTATTGTTGTTCAATACTACTGATTCTTTTTTTCCATCATTCTTTGTTTTTTCAGATAAATAAAAAACCCAGGTGGTGATAAGCCCTGCAGACAACAGCATCAGTAAAATTGTTTTTGTATCCTTCATCCGGGCAATTGTAAAAATTAGTTTTCAACTGATTGATCTACGTAAGCGGATATCCAGCCAACAGAACCATTTTTTACCAGAAAGTATTGTTTGGTTTCATAGGCTGATGAAAACTGACGCATAATTTTTAAAAGTAATCCGGCTCCTGCCATCAGTGCTTTTTGATCAAATACTTTTTGCACCGCTTTAATATTTTTTATAGCCTGCTCTCTGTCAGATGATCTGGTAATATTTTGTGCTAAAAAAGCCGGAGCCAGCGCATCAAAATTATTGTAAAGTTTTTCGCACAGCTTTTCTACTTCTTTATAGGTAACCGGCACGATTGCATCTTCGGTCATTTCAGGATGTGTCAGATTTGCAACAGCCCAGGCAGCACCGCCGCTTACTGCAATATTATCACTCAATTTATAAGAGCCACTGGCATTTACGGCATAAATGATATCAGTATTTTCGGCTCCGCCAAGTACTTTGGATAATTGACGGTTATAATTATCCAGGCTATTATCATGCTCACATCTTTTTTCAGTAGCATTTGAAACGCTTTTTGTTCCCCAGTTCAATTGGAATAATCGAAATGTACTCAAATCTCCATAAGGGAAAAATCCACCCTTGGTATTTCCACTGCCAATGTCAATCAGAAATGTACTGTATCTTTTTGATTCGGGTACAATGCCCAGATGCGATAAGCGGGCTTCTTGCTGTACATCCACTACATCCACTTTTCTGTATGGGTCATTTATTTTTAATCTAAAAGAGTCGATCAGGTTATTAATCCAATCTGTCTTATTACTTTTTTCGGCCTGCATTTTTACTCCACTGCTGATTACCGTAAAAATTCTTTTTGATGGAATATCATATTCTTTTGCGGCAGTTATATACAACCCAATAAGCCCTTTTAGCGTTGCATCAAAGGTTTGAGGTGAAAAGCTAATGAAGTCAGTATTTACGGCGGTATCTTTTAGAATTCGAAAGTCAACAGTGGCTTCAGAATTTTTAAGTTCAAGTATGCTCATCTTTACACCCTTAGAGCCTACCTCAATTCCTGTATATGCTGTTCGTAATTTTACCGGTTGTCTGTTACTGTATTGAGCATTCAGCAACTGAACACTGCACAAGGCAAATACGGGCAGTGCCAATCTTGCCAATTTAGAGTGGATCATGGGTAGTAATTTTAAAACAAATTTACCTCATTGAAACAAGCTTTTCCTCAATGAAAATTGAGCAAGGCTATTATGTGAAGAAAATGTGATTAAACTAAAAAGCCATCCGCAAAAGCAGATGGCTTTAACTTGAAAACTAACTGTTGTATTAACCGAATAAACCACCTTTTTTCAGGCTTCTGATGCCTTCACCAATCTTGAAGCCATTTTGATAAATTTCAATTTTATAATCTCCAGTCATAAAATTATCTTGTTGAATGGGGAACTGAACATTTTTACGAGTCCCTTGTTCGTATTGAACTGGCACTTTTGCAGTGAAGGTTTTATCTCCTTCTTCTCTTGTATTGAGTGTATTGCCACTTTGCGAAATTACCTTACCATCAGGAGCTGTTACAATCAAATACATATCGGCAGGGCCTGATTTGGCTATTCTGTTTTCAATATCAAAAGACACGACAAGTTTATCTACCTTTTTTGCTTTTGTTGTTTCTTTTTCCTTTCCGCCTTTTTTGTCATTTAAAGGTGTGATTTTGATATTGGATGCGCTGAATGTAGATCCCACATCCACTGTTTTTTCCAGCGCTTCTTTTTCTGCTGTACGAGTACTGAGGTTGGTTTCAAGGTCAGCTTTTTCCTGCTTGAGCGTTGTATTAGCAGTAGTCAACACTTCATTTTCACCTGTTAATCGGGCAACATCAGCTTCCAGGCTGGTAATCTTGCCATTTAATTCTTCAATCATTGTTTTTGCCTTTGCTAATTGCGCAGCAGTAGCATTTTTATCATTTAAGATTTTTCGGATTTCTGCTTTTTTAGCAGCTATTTCTTTATCGTATTTTGATTTAAGCTCTGCATTTTCACCACTCAAAGCATTATTGGCTCCCGTTAGTGAGTCTAGTCTAACTAGGGCATTGTCGAAGTCTCGTTGCAGGTCAGTAATCTTTGTGTCCTTTGTCTGAATGCTCACCTGATCTTTTTTATGTTCTTCGTTTGACTGGTTTTTATCGTACAAAAAATAACCCCAGGTACCTAATAAGCCGGCAGCTAATACACCGATGATGATGTTTTTACTGCTTTTTGCTTTGGGTTGTGGGCTACTGGGTGTGGTGGTGGCAGATGGATAATTCGTCTCTGTCATAACAAATGGATTTTAGTTTTAAAATAAAATAATATTTTTTTGTAGTAGAAATCGGATGCAAGTTACCCCAATTTCAACCTAAGTGTTTTTTATAACCTGTTAAATACTTGTTTTCGTACAACCATTTTTCTAAAACCGTGCCAGAATATCCGGATTTATGATTTCAAAATAATTTTATGCAAACGATTCAATCGTCTGAAGCCTGTAACTTAGCAACTTATGAGTGTTGAAAAAATAATAGGAGACTGGAAAAAAAAGAACTTTAAACCTTTTTATTGGTTTGAAGGAGATGAGGAATATTACATTGATAAAGCTGTAAGTTTTGCTGAGCAACATATTTTAAGTGAAAGCGAAGCTTCATTCAATCTTTCAATCTTTTATGGAAAAGATGCCGCTTGGGCAGATGTAATAAATGCTTGTCGCCGATATACCATGTTTGCAGAGAGGCAGGTTGTGATATTGAAGGAAGCACAGCAGATGAAGGATATTGAAAAACTGGAACCTTATTTTGAAAACCCACTTTCTTCTACCATTTTCATAGTAGCTTATAAAGACAAAAAACTGGATGCCCGAAAGAAATTTTCCAAGCTGGTAAAGGAAAAAGGTGTTTTGGTTACTACAAAAAAAATGTATGACAACCAGCTACCCGAATGGACGCTGGAGTTGATGAAGTCAAAAGGGCTTACGATTTCTCAAAAAGGGCTTGCGTTATTGGTTGACCATATTGGCAATGATTTGGTAAGAATAGAAAATGAAGTTGATAAATTAACAATAAATCTTGGCAAGCGTACCAGTGTTACTGAAGATGATATAGAAAACTATATTGGTGTAAGTAAAGAGTTTAATGTATTTGAACTGCAATCAGCAATGGCATCCAAAAACCTGCCTGCTGCCATTCGGATTATCCAGTATTTTGAAGCAAATCCCAAAGCGGCTCCCATTCAGCTTGTCCTTCCATCTTTATACGGCTTTTTTAGTAAAGTGTTTATGATTTTCGGCGCCGGCACCCGTGATGAAAAAACGATTGCTACCACAATAGGTGTCAATCCTTTTTTTGTAAAGGATTATATTAAAGCGGCCAACTTGTATTCCTATTCGGGAATTGAAAGAAACCTGTTATTGTTAAATCAATATAACCTAAAAAGTATAGGTATTGGAGATGCGGGTACTGAAGATGCTTCTTTATTAAAAGAAATGGCTGTAAAAATGATGTCGGCCTGAAAATATTTTCAGCCCGAAAGATTATGGTGAAATGATCTTTCGGGCTGTGTTTTATTAATTTATTTATCAAGATTGATATTCACATCTCCTTTCTTATTGTTGATATTGAATTTAGTATGTTTTGATAAGAAAGTTTTATATCGTTGCAGCGTTTCAGCAGATGCTTTTGTTTCATTTATATAAAGAACACCATCTTTATATTTCAGGCTATAACCCTGTTCTTTATTGATGAGGCCGTCTTGCTCCAATCCGTTTACAAATGATTGATATTCCTGAATTGTGATTTTTGCTTTTTCTAATTGCTCTTTAGCTTCATTAAGTTCCTTTTCAATAGTTGGCTTTATTTTTTCCAACTCTTTTTGCACTTTTTTTAAATCTATTTCTTTTACCTTTTTTAAGGCCTCCTGTACTTCGACTTGAATTTTGTTTACATCAATTTCTCTGAGAGACTGATTTATTTCTGTTTTCATTTTTTCAATATCAATCTTGTTCATGGCTTCATTTACTTCTTTCTTTATTTTTTCCACGTCGATTTTAGCAAGCGATTCAGATAATTCGGCCTGCATTTTTGAAAAATCAATTTCTTTAATAGCCTTATCTATTTCCATTTTGATTTTGGCGGCATCAATTTTTTCAAGACCCTCTTTTAAATCCTTTTGAAACTTTTCCCAATCCATTTTATCAAAAGCGTCATTCAATTCATCATCAAGATTAATGGTTTTCTTTTCGCTCCCTTTTTTTTGAACAGGTGTTGTATCATTTACTTGTTTATGGGTTTTCCCAGGCATCTGCTGTTGCCCCCAGGCTACCATTACAAATGCAAGTACAACGGCTGTAAGCGCCAATCCCCATTTCAAATTTTTTGAATAAGCTGGTTTCATAAATTAATTTTTTTGGTTACTGATTTTGTTTTGCACGAATTGTTTCGTACAAACATACGATTAGTTTCGTATAAAAATCGTTGTTCTGCTTTGATAAGAAAAAATTAACAAATCAGCAGTCTAGTTTTTGCGAAATGCCCACTTTATTATTTCTTTCCAGCTGGGCTTCTTGCCATACATCAGTATGCCTGTACGATAAATTTTTCCGGCAAACCAAGTAGTAAAAATAAATCCGGCTATTAGCAGCGACATACTCAATCCCAGCTGCCACCAGGGCACTGTGCCCGGTACACCAAATGGCAGCCGCACCATCATAATAATAGGGGAGGAAAACGGAATAATGCTGCCCCAAAATGCCAACGAGCCGGTAGGGTCTTTTAAAACTGCCGTCATCATGGCTACCGAAAAAATAATGGGCATCATTAAAGGAAAGCTTAATGATTGAGCTTCCCGCATATCTTCATTTACCGCACTGCCTACGGCGGCAAATAATGAGGCATAAAAGAAGAAGCCACCCAGCAGATAGAATACAAAGCAACTCAATATCAACGGCATATTGGAACTGGTAAACACATCCTGAATGCCGCCTACCACACTGCTCATTGCATCGGCTTTGCCGGTAAGTTTGGTTACATTGTAGATAATAAGAATAAAGAAAATCCAAAGCAAAATTTGAGTAAGGCATACAAGTCCAATTCCAAGAATTTTCCCAAGCATCAATTGAAATGGTTTTACAGAAGAGACAATGACTTCAGCAATACGATTTGTTTTTTCTTCCATGACACCCATCATTACCTGTGACCCATACAATAACAAAATGATGTATATAAGTATAGCGGATACACTCCCAATTGCAGTAGCTACTCCTGAATTTGCTTTTCGATCTTTAATATTTTCAGGAACGATGATAATGTTATTTTGTTCAAGAATTCTTTTTTTCTCAGCATCAATTCCCAATTTTTCATTTTTAATGGACATCCACAAGGCATTTATTTTGGATTGTACCGGGGCTGTGCCTTCCATGCTCATGGTATGTGTTGTATTCAATTTGAGAAAGGGGAGCGGCTTGTCCCAGGCCACTGTAGCGGGTACTACTATAAACCCATCATAACCGGATTTTTCCAGATTGGACTCCAGGTTGCTTGCAGAAGCAGTAACCAAACTGAGGCGAGAACTACTGTCGAGCAAATTGAGGCTGTCTATTTTAGCCTTTGTAAAGTAACCTGATGAATCAATTACCGCTACATGCATCTTACGTCCACTTTTTGCTGTAATATACCCCGTGCCCAATATTAATCCCAGGTATAAAAGTGGAAATAATACGGTACTGAGTATAAAGGTTTTCTTTCTGATTCTGGTTAAATATTCTCTTCCTATGATAAGTCTGATCTTGTTCATGGTTAATGTATTAATGTCTTAATCTTTAATTTCCTGAAACTGACGTGCATGTGCTGTGCCTTCAACTACTTTTATAAAAATATCATTGAGTGAAGGAAGCACTTCATTGAACGAATGAATGACTACGCCTTGCTGAAGTAAATATTGCAATACATCATTTGTGCTTTTTCCGTCATTTATCTTTATTACGGTTTCGTCATTCATTGTATTGCTCACTTCAAATGGAGCTGATCCATTGGTTTCGGGGATGGCAGACGCCCCAATGCTGTACAAGTTTTCTTTGAATTGCTGTTTCAGATTTTTTATTTCGCCATCTAATATTTTCTGACCTTTATTTACCAGTACAATCTGATTGCAAATTTCTTCTACCTGCTCCATTCTGTGTGTACTGAAGATGATGGTTGACCCATTTTTTGCAAGATTGAAAATTTCGTCTTTTATTAGATTACTATTCACCGGGTCAAGCCCACTAAAAGGTTCGTCTAATATGATCAGTTTGGGATTGTGTAAAACAGTAGTTACAAATTGAAGTTTTTGGCTCATTCCTTTTGATAAATCTTCTACTTTCTTATTCCACCAGGATTCCATACCAAATTTGATAAACCACTCCTTTACTTTTTTTGTTGCATCTTTTCGGTTCAGACCTTTTAGTTGTGCCAGATATAAAGTTTGCTCACCGATTTTCATTTTTTTATACAAGCCCCTTTCTTCGGGCATATAACCAATTTTTGCAACATCATTTAATGGATCAAATTTTTTCCCATCAAAGAGAATCTCACCACTGTCAGGATAAAATATACCGGTGATCATTCTTATCAATGTGGTTTTGCCTGCACCATTGGGGCCCAAAAGTCCAAAAATACTTCCCTGCGCTACCGACAGACTAATATTGTCAACCGCTTTTTGAGTGGCAAAATATTTTTTCAGATCACGGGTTTCAAGAATTGAAGCCATGTTTTTATTTTAGAACGCAAATTTACAAATGCAACGGAAACCGGATGCTATTAGATTCATTTATTACCGCAAAATGTAGTTTATGGCCGATAAAATGCAAATAAATAATATGAAACAATGTTTACCATTGCAGCAAAAAACGTTTCAATTCCAGTTTTGAGGCATTCCCGGGTTTACGACATTGAGCAACTACATACATTTTATTATGCGCAATCATTCGCATTGCTGTAATCTTTAATTTGGGATAATTGTTTTTCAAATGATGAGCAGGTTGCAGTTCAAACCCTCTCAGTCCTTTTTCATTTACCCTTAATAAATGTATTTTCTCAGTTACCGGATTAAAAAAGGCCAAATTGAATTCGTTGGTTGTTCTTTTGATATAGCATGAGGGTAATTCCATATTGTAAAAGCTACTGTCTTTTGATTCAAATTGAATCAATGGATTACCCAAAATCAACTCACTGGTATCAACCGGATAAACGGTGATTCTATGTTGCTCATCTTTACGATATTCATTATTGATAAGTAAAGCGCCATAATTATTGAATCCGGCAATATTCAAATCTCTGTAGTACACATTGTCAAATGCAGACAGTGAATCGGGTAATTCAAAATGTTTGTAGGCAATGATATTATTGGCCTTGGGTTGCAAATAATAAAACTGATGTGTGGTGGCGGAAGGCAGATTGGTGAGTGAGTCTGTGTTTGCATTATCTGCCATCAATTGGCGATAGCTGTATTGTTCTTTAATTTGTTTTAAAAGATACCAATAGCTTTCTGCTGTTTTATACGCCGAAAAGGTAAACACATTATTATTTTTTACCGAATCAAGAATGGTAAGACCTTGCAAAGGCACCATTTTATTTGACTGTAATTTTGAGTTCCAAATTGTAATTTGCTCTAAATCTGAGGCCGGATCATTATAGGGCGTATCAGGAAAAATATTTTTAGATACAGTTTCAGAGGAGTATAAATCTCCTTGATTATCTAAATGCATCACAGCATTACTATAAAAATATGTTTTATAGCAGGGCACAGCATCCATTTTATTAAATATAAAACGGGTAAACGGAATTTGCGGCAGGCTTTCTTCTTTAAGTACGGTGTATTTAAGTGGCTTGAAAAATGAATTGCCCGTTTTCTTCTTAAAAAAATCGGTAAACCTTCTTGCAGCAAACGATGTCAGGTTCTCGGTGGAGGTTGTTAACAAAGTCTCCATCATCTTAAACTGTAAATAACCATATAACCTGAGAAAACGATCTTCATCCGTTTCAAAATATTTAAAAAAATCATCCATAGGGCTGGGTTTGCACCAGTCCGTCATGGGTAGTTGGAAATCGGTTTTATTGGAATCGGGAATAGCCG
>JAKIZK010000078.1:238-10441 GCA_022708055.1 Bacteroidota bacterium | reverse complement strand
CCACCGGAAATAAAACTATCGAATTTGTTGGCTATATCTTCCATCAATTTCTGAATAGAGACAAAGGATGTTTCATCACTTTTGTAAACACTGCAAAATGACAGGTATTTTATCCTTTGAATTACAAAGGTTGTCGGTTACATTCATGGTTACTTCTGCTCCATAATATCAACTATACTCATTACAGGTTTTATTAAAAGTAATGTCGAGATTTACCCCATCAGCTAACTTGTATTTTCCATAACTATTCTTGTTTAAATATTGATTAAATAAGTCTCTATTGGAAATTTGAGCTCCTGGCAAATCTTTCATTATGTAGTTTACACCTATATAAACTCTGATTAATAAGGTGTAGTTGTAATGGGCGCATGTGTGATGCAAGGTCTTGGCTGAGGCTAATAGGTTTTATAGGAGCTGTACTGGCAATCGCAACCAATAAAAAAAATAAATAGTAATTGGCTACTAAAAGTCGATGCTTAATAATTTTATAGTTCATTTGTTTTAGCCCTGAAAATGCTTTTGAAAAAACAGTGAGAAACAATATGCATACAATGCCATACAACAATATGTCAAAAATATCGGCTGTTCCATTTATAAGTTGAGCAAATTGTAAAAATTCTGTACAAAAAGGAAGTAGTAACAGCTGATAAAAAGCAGTAACCGAAATCCATTCCCTTTCAATGAAAATGAGCAATACCAGATAAAAAGACACACACCACATTAAGTCTGAAAAATAACCCAAAAGAAAGACTCCCGCTCCCTTTCGAGCGACACTTTCATGTAAAATTGTTGATTTAATAAACCATATTGTTGAATGGTTTATCAAATAATTTATCAGACCCAGACTAAGTAATAAACCGGATATGATGAATAAAATGAAATGTCGCTTTGATAAATTCATTCCATCTTTTTTGAATATAATATACTTTACTGTTTTACGAGTGGCATTTTATATTTTGAAAGAAAGGTTTTCCATCTTGGTTGTTTCATCAGTAATTCAAGATCACGGTCATTTACAAGGTGTAAGTAATCATCAAATCCGGCCTCCATCGACTTCTCAAGATATTCCAGTCCTTTTGCTACATTTCCTGAAAGTGAATAAAGACATGCCATATTGTGTAGCTCCCATTTATATTGATAATCGTCAGTCAATGAATTTAAAATTTGATCCGTCTGTAGTTTAAATGGTTCTATTTTGTCTCCTTCAATTACTTTTATATAACAATACTTAGAGGTGTCTTTTGCCTCCCATGCCAGTCGTGCAGCTTTGGCAAGGTTAGCGTTAGCAAGGTCCATATTCTTCAGTTTCTTTTTATAAAGCCTGCCCAATTCATAGTATATACTGTAACTCTCCGGGTAATATTTAGCATATAATCGGTAATCGTCCATTGCACCTTTATAATCTCCAGATCTAGTTTTATGGTCTGCCCGAAGCCAATAAAGGCTCGGTGTATAAATTGAATCGTTTTTATATAGCTCCAATGCGGTGTTACAATCTTTAATGGCCATTGTGTAATTCTTCTTATAACCATTTACAATGGAACGGTGCCAGAAATTCATACCATTCTCAGGATCTGATTCGATAGCTTTATTAATATCTTTCAAACAGCTTGCATAATCAAGATAACTCCATTCCATCATAGAGCGGTTCAAGTATAATGAAGATTTCTTTTTGTTATCTGTCTCTACTGTGATCGCCTTTTCATATTCAACTTGTGCTTTTGTAAAATCCTTCATTTGCTTATATAAAGCTGCACTTGTGCTGTAATAAGTAACATTATTCGGATCGATCTCTATTGCTTTGCCAATAGCGGCGATTGCAACACTTTGCTTTTTTTGGGCAATTAAAATATTAGCCTTTGTATTGTATAAAGAAGCCAGATCGATCTTATTGCCACTGCTTCCCGTTGCTTCTACAATTATGATGGCTTTATTGTAGTCATCAATAGCTTCATCATATTTTCCAAGAAAATATTTATAGTAACCTCTTTGCCAAAATGCATCATAGAAATCAGGGTTATAAGAAACTGAATTGGCATACGACGAGAAAGCTGCTTCATAAGTTCCTAAATTCGCCAGACAGTCCCCTTTGTATTTGTAAAGCATTGAAATATCTTTACTATCCGAAAGATTACTGATAGCGCTGCTATAATCATTTGCAGCATCCTTATATTTAGAAAGATTAAAATAACAATTAGCCCGACTTCAGTATATATTTCCCGGTTTTCGATAGTTGTAAGTAAGTGCTGTATTAAAATCACTAATGGCATCATTATACCTGTACAAAAATTGTTTACTCATGCCGCGGAAATAGTAAATACCCGCTTTTTCCTTATTATCGCTTCCATAATAGTCCGTATAATATGAAAGGGAGCTTGTATAGTCATCAATAGCATTCTGATATTTATCCATATAGAACCAACAATCGGCTCGAATGATATAGGACCGTGCGTTTGTTTTTTTACTCAACGCCTGATTGCAAAGTTCCAGTGCCTTTTGATAATTCTTATTATCCCGTTCAGTAAAAGCTTGATTATTCAATTCATCCCAATCCTGAGCGGACACAAGTTGTGTAATTACAATTGCAGTGATCAGAAAAAAGATTGATTTCATATTAAGTTATTTTAATAAGCCCCGACTATATGCATATTTCAACAAACCAGCCAGATTATTTGCCTTAGTCTTTTGCATAATGTTTTTACGATGGCTCTCAACGGTACGGAAGCTGATGGTAAGCTCTGTGGCAATTTTTGAATTAGTGTATTCTTTTGCCAGCAGCCGCACGATTTGTATTTCCCTCTCACTGAGTGGCATTACTTCAACTTGCTTTTTTTCACTAAGCCCGTTTAAAATAATATGCTCCACTTCTTCACTGAAATAATATCGCCCCTTCAATACCCTGTTTACGGCTTCTACCAGTTCTTGTTTGTCGGAATTTTTTAAAAGATAACCGGATACGCCAATATGTATCAGTTCCGAAATAATCTCTTTATCATTATAGGTTGTGAGTATGATGACTTTTATGCCAGGTTTTTTTTGTCTGACCAGCTTTGCTGTTTCCATTCCATCAAGCCCTGGCATATTGATGTCGAGAAGACAAACATCCACCTCTTTTTTTTCTATCAGTTCCAAAACTTCATTTCCGTTTCCAGCGGTAGCTACAACATTAAAGGATGGTTCTGCCTTCAATAAGGAAACCACTCCATCTCTAAGTATGGCATGATCATCAGCAATAAGTAACTTTACTTTATTCATACCTTTTGTAAATATCTTATACTTTATGATCTGTTTCTATACCAATATATTGGTATTTAATACAAGTTATCTTTCCAATGGAATGTCTATAATGACTGTTGTACCCCTTCCTTGCAAAGTATCCACATCTAAAATTCCTTTCATATATTCCACTCGTGAATGAATATTGCCTAAACCTATTCCTTTTTTCTCAGCCAACACTTTCTGAAAGTCAAATCCTTTTCCATTATCCTCAACAGTAATATTGATGCTATCCGGATGTCTTACCAACTGCACCAGGGCTTTACTTGCTGACGCATGTTTTAAAATATTATTAATCAATTCAAGCACGATTCGGTAGATACTTATTTCCGTTTGTTCATCCAAACGACTCTCAAATTCGTGAGCACTGAAATGCACCTGCAAGCCTTTGGCAGATGATATTTTTTCACTAAGATTTTTTAAAGCGGGCAAAAGACCTAGTTTCGATAAAGTAGCAGGCATGATGTTATGAGAAATACTTCTGAGTTCAGCTGAAGCTTCATCCAGCAGGTTTATACTGCTGATAAATTTTTCATCCTTTCCCAATTCTGGTTTTAGTTCTTTGGTTTCTACAAGCTTTAGTTTGGCGGCAGATAATACAGAACCCAGACTGTCGTGTATATCTTGCGCTATGCGTTTTCGTTCTTGCTCCTGTGCTGCAGCAATGGCGTTAAATAATTCTACATGTTGTCGGTTTAACTCCCGCTGGTAGCGGTTTTTTTGCTTTAGCTGGTAGCGGTTATAGAGAAAAATCACAATCAGTAGCATCAAAACACTCATACATATTATTATATTTCGCCAGATTCTTTGCCGTTCCAGTGCTATCTTTTGTACTTGTTGCTGACGCTCAATCTGCAAGTCAGCATCTCTTTGATATATTTCTTCCCTACTTATTTCGTTTACAATGCTGTCTTTAAGTTTTGAAAATTTTTGCAGATAGATAAAGGCGCTGTCGTATTTCTTTTTATGTAAAAATACAAGTGCTAACTGCTCAAAAGCATCTCTTTTCAGTTCCCGGTGATTAATTTCTACAGCTAAATCTAGCCCACTACGCAAAAGCTTCAAAGCACTGTCAGGCTTCAGCATTTGATTGTAAATATCTCCGACATTGATAAAGAAATCTGCCTTATCGTAAAGATTAACACTATTCGTCATATTTGTAGCAACAAGTGGTGCTCCTATGTATTGTACTGCTTGTCGTAGGTCTCCTTTTAATTTCCAGCATACTGCCAGCTTATTGTAAACAAAAGCTTTTCTTTCTTCATGATTAAAAAGGCTATTGAGTTTTATTAAATTGTAACTATTGAGTGAAGAGTTGAAATACCTAATGGCGTCGTCATATTTTTTTTCAGTAATGGCAAGGTCTCCTAAATTGTATAGTGCATGCGCAACTTCGAAACTATCGTTAATACTTCTGGCATCTTTCAAATGGTTTCGAAAGTAAACTCCCGCCTTTGCAGTATCACTCAACTTCATATAAATATATCCAATTACATTGTTGAAATGCGCCATTCTGTTTACATCACCTAACTGCTCTGCTTTGGCTAGCCCTTCGGTAGAAACTTGCATAGCCCCAGTAAAATTTCCTCGCAAGAAATAAATGTTGTTCAATGCAATCCGAAAATTATGTAATTCTTCAGCGCCAAAGTTGTATGCTATGGCTGTGTCGAGTGCCCTGCTCCAATACCAAAATGCCGAATCGTATTTTTTCTCCATGTAGTAATCATTCGCTATTGATGAGATTGCATACATGCTAATAAAGCTGTTACGAATATTTCCTGACAACGATAAAGCAGATTTTGAAAACGTCTTTTGATTATTTTCGGAATAATAGCTGGCGTGTGCTTCAATTTGACAAACCTGATATTTTTTAACAGTTCCCATTTTTAAATACAATGGGAGTGAATCCATGCTTTGTTTACAATGAAGAAACTTCTCTTTTGGAATTTTTACACTATTTCGCTGTGCGATCACAGCAAATGATCGAAAAATAAATACAGATAAAATAAGTAAATATTTTACAGCAACTGACATCAGATACTAAATTTATTTAAACCCTTTTGTTAACATCTCCTTTTTTTGTTTTCAGTATCTCGGAGCAATTCTTTACATGATGCAAATCATTGAAACTCAACTTTAAAACTGCAAAAATCATCCCAATAAATTGCTCCACTCTTGATTTTGATGGCTATAAGATTCTTAAAATTAAAAGATATTGACAATTCTACTTGCAGTAGCAAACTGAAGCCTCTCATATATCTGAAGCCTACAATACAAATACTAAATTGGACAGAGCCAAATAACGATTAATAAAGTGAGCAGATGTGTATTGAATTTGCAAAGTTCTTTTATGAAAAGAAACAAACTTAAAATTTTTTGTTTTTGGGGTTATTATGTTTACAATATGTAAATAATATTATTTAATCATATCATGCATTAGGATATCAACCATAAATTCCTCTGGAAAAAAAAGTTTTTCCCGCGCCAAATCACTTAGTCCATATACATATTTTCTGACCTTTTCCATTGCAGATGCTGGCAGATCGCTTGTAGCATCCTTCACCACATTATTTTTTACATTTTCTCTTGCTCTTTGAATCCATACATTTAATACATTTTTTTCGGTATTGGTTAATTGTTTATAAGATAACTTTCCTGATTGACTAATTTTTGTCTTCTTATTTGCTTCTATTGTAAAAATACTCAGATCAATAAGTCTTTTAATACAGACATTGCTTTGATCTCTCAGCAATGCATCTTCAAACCACGCTTTTGCCAACACCCAATCTTTTGTCAGTATTGCCTGATAGCCTTTTCTTACCCGATCAATAACTCCTTCGGGTGCAGTTTCAAAAGATTTACTGATGGCATTATTAATTTTTTCTGGTAAGATAGAAGGGACATTGCATCCATCTACCAAACTTGTATTCGTATTTATGTATTTTTTTTCGGCATTCCTTATTAGTGTATCGAATGCTGACTTTTCAACTTCAATAGCTGTATCTTCATTATCTATGCTTAAAGATTCACTTTGACAATATGCTATTGTTGCATTATCTATAATGCTTTTACCTGTACAATTAGAATTAAATTTATCAACACGTTGATCAAACGATTTGATTCTTTTTATTATTGAATCCCGTTTTGCACTCAGTAAAATCTGAATTTCACCTGGCCAACATTTTGAAATTTCAGGTAGCTTTTGCGCCAATAATCCATTTGACATCAAGTAAAAATTAATATAAATTCCTACTTGAACAATTATTGGAAATTTAACTCTCATTTTTAGAATATATCTTTACACTCCTATTTAAAAACGATAATAAAAACCCAGTTTATTGCCAGAAAAATTGAACCTTGTTTTAGCAAAAAATCCTGAATTTCTCTTATAAATCATACCTGTTCCCTTTTTTTCCTTTTTAGAAAATACAGCACCCAATATACCACCCCCTAAAGCACCAGCCCCAGAGTAAATAAGCACTTTATTATCTGACAGCTTTGTACTTTCTGGTTGCTTCACTTGTATTGCTTTTGTAACAGCATAAGTAGATGCAAATCCATTTATTATACCAAGGGGAATACCCTGACCCATAGGCCTTGCTTTAGGTGCCAATATCAATGTTAAAACTGAAAAAAATGAAAACCCTCCTGCTGCCCCCAAATCCCATAATACCTTTCCATTGTTATCTTTTAACAGGGAGCCCCCAAGTCCCCCCAAGAGTGCTCCGGCAATTCCATTTCTTATTGGGGATTTTGTAAACCCAACCTTAGGTTCCGGAGAATCACCACAATTAGCTATTGGCCGAACATCAGGATCTGCAGCGGGGCAAGCAAGTAAAGCCGATTGTCGTGCCTCTCTCTCAGAATTAAAATCTCTATACTCAGGACATAAATTGTTATTTACACAGCCCCTACAATAATAAACTCTCCAACACTGGGAAAATGCTTGTTGAAAACCAAAGAAAAGGAAAAGCAGCATGGAGATACAAACAGACTTATAGATATTCATAAAAACCTGATTTGATTTAAGAAATTCGATTTTCAAATCAAAAATATAATACTCATATAATTAGCCTATCCCAACAAGTTGGTAAATCATGTACCAAAATATTGGTATATATTTTTTTTTATAGGCTCTTATATATAAACAATACTTATTACCTCTTCAGTTAAAAAAGAAATCCATTTGTCCATTCTGTATTTTTTTGAGGGCATCAACAGTGCTGAACGTATATTAAGTTTAAAGTCAATATTTTTATTTCCCAAAACAAATCCCCTCCATCAAAGACCAAATTATTAAGCGTTTTCATTCCTTTTTTTATCTTAATTTCGGCCAAAATTTGAAAGGCAATGGCCGAAGTGATATTAATGCCCCGACTGAGTGACACCATGGAAGCAGGTGTAATAGCTGCCTGGCATAAAAAGCCGGGAGACCATGTAAAAAAAGGTGAACTGCTCGCTGAAATCGAAACCGATAAAGCTACCATGGAGCTTGAAAGTTATAAAGATGGCATACTCTTACATCTGGGAGGCGAAAAAGGCAGTAAAATTCAGGTTGACCAATTACTTGCAATTGTAGGCAAAGCCGGAGAAGATATTTCATCACTTATTAAAAGTGGCGGACAAGCTGTTGCCGCAAACGAAACTCAATCAGCCCCGGCAGAAATTAAATCTACCACACAGGTTGCCAACAACACTACTGCAACCTTAGATATTGCATCAATGGATGAAGTTGTACTCATGCCTCGCCTGAGCGATACTATGGAAGCTGGCGTGATCGCATCATGGCATAAAAATATTGGCGATGTAGTAAAGAAAGGCGATGTGTTGGCAGAAATAGAGACTGACAAAGCCACTATGGAGCTGGAGAGCTATAAAAACGGAACCCTGCTGTATGTTGGAGCACAAAACGGAGAAAAGATTCCGGTAAATGCCCTGCTTTGTATTATAGGTGAGAAAGGAAAGGTAGATATAGATGCTGTAGTGGCAGCAGTAAAAAGCGGAGGTGCAACATTGACCACAAACCATAAAACAGATAACGAAACGATTCAACAAACGACTGTTGCATCAACTGCTGTAAGTACTGCTGCATCTTCAGAAAATGGAAGAATGAAGGCATCTCCACTTGCAAAAATGCTTGCAAAGGAAAAAGGAATTGACCTCAATTTGGTAAACGGCTCGGGCGATGGTGGCAGAATCATAAAATCTGATATTGATAATTTTAAACCAAGTGCTGCGCAAGAAACATCATCAACTCCATCAATTTCTGTTATGAAAGAAGGTGTTGACATTTTACCATTTACTGCAAAAGGTGAAGAAGGTTTTACAGATATTCCCAACTCACAAATGCGTGGCGTAATTGCCAAAAGATTGGGTGAAAGCAAATTCACTGCACCTCATTTCTATCTTAAGATGGAAATCAACATGGACAATGCCATGAATGTGAGAGCACAGTTAAATGAACTAAGTCCGGTAAAAATAAGTTTTAACGACATGGTAGTAAAAGCTGCCGCATTGGCCCTGCGTCAGCATCCGGCGGTAAATGCCTCCTGGATGGGAGATAAAATCCGTCGTTGGCATCATATACATATTGGCATTGCTGTTGCCATTGAAGATGGATTGATAGTGCCTGTTGTACGCTTTGCAGATCAAAAATCACTTCCGCAAATAGCAGGAGAAAGCAAGGAACTGGCGAGCAAAGCAAAAAACAAAAAATTGCAGCCACAGGAATTTTCGGGCAACACATTTACTATATCGAATCTGGGTATGATGGATATTGATGAATTTACAGCCATCATTAATCCACCCGATAGTTGCATAATGGCTGTGGGGCGCATAAAAGAAGTAGTGGTAAAAAAAGGAGAAGGATTTACAGTAAGTAATTTTATGAACGTAACGCTAAGCTGCGATCATCGTAGTGTGGATGGGGCGCTGGGAGCTTCTTTTTTACAAACATTTAAAAAGTATCTGGAGAATCCGGTTGCCATGATGCTGTAAACATAACGGATCATTTATTATATTATGTAAGCCATCCATTCGGGTGGCTTATTCTTTTTTTAACACCTACTATAATGTATTCATAAAATAAACTTTATATCCATTCGTTTCCTATACAAACGCTAATTTTAATAAATGCGTAGGTGTTTATATGTTATATTCGCTTCTCTGCTTTTATTCGCAACTCCATTGCCTGACAAAAAAGAGCAACTGCTTCAAATAAGTAAAAAATATTTTCCCGAGCATTATATCGTCATTAAAGAATACGACCAACAACACATCAATGAAATAATAGAGGGCACGAGTGTTGTATCATCCCTTGGCGACATTGCCACGGTAGTACACGAAGCCTGGCATGCATACGAAGGCGAGCATTACAATTACGATGACCCCGAAATGATATTCAGAATAAACGACAGCCTGCAACTCAGCGTAGCTACTTTTAAAACTTTTCCGTCTCACTATGTCAACAGCATTGTACCTGCAGCGGTAAAGAAAAAAATATTTCGCTATGCCGACTATGTGGGCACTCGTGAAAAATATTTGGTAACACAGCAGTATGGCATATTGGGCTTATTGGAAGAAGCCATTGCCTATTATCATTCTTTCAATACGGATTTATCATTATTCAATTACATAAACGACACGAATGGCTGGAAGGAAACACAACCCTGGATGAACTGGCTGGGGCAAATTGCCAGCTACAGGTATTCGTTTTATGAATTTAAATTGTTTATTTCCTGGTATTTGCAATATGCTAAGAGCTATCAGCCCGAGGTATATAAAGCCATAATTAAAAATAAAGGACTAAAATCAACTTATCAGTTTTTGGAAAAAGAAAATACCCGATTAATAACAAAATATAATCAAAACAGAAAAGAAATACTGGACCGTTTTAACGGAAGACTGAAAGTAGAAGAAAATTACATT
>JAKIZK010000078.1:0-228 GCA_022708055.1 Bacteroidota bacterium | reverse complement strand
CAGCAAACCCTGCAAGGTGCCGGCCTTTATGATAATGAACTCAATTATTTACACGACCTTCTCGAAGCACCGGAGCATCAGATACTCGATGTGCTGTTAAAATAAATTTTCAATAAATTTTGAAAACATTGGAAGTTTCATAATAGTTTTGTGCTATGAAACTTTCAGAAGCAAAACACCGGTTTATCAGTAGTTGGGGTGCTTTTGGTACCCATTGGGGTATCAATC
>JAKIZK010000077.1 GCA_022708055.1 Bacteroidota bacterium | reverse complement strand
AATGTGTTCAATCTGCAATAAAGCATCTTCCGTTTTACCATTCTTTGATAACAATAAAGCCTTTAAATAATTTGCATTGGCAAGATGATCTTTATTGTTTGACTGACGGGCAACGCTTTCTGCTAATGAAGCATAAAATTTTAAAGTATCAGGGTGTAGTGAAGCGTACTGACCACATAATTCAAACAAGGTTGCAGCATCTACACTACCCGCCACCTGCTGTTGCGTAATTAGCTTCTTTAAGCTATCAATTTTTGGTGTTTGTGAAAAAGTGAAAGATATCTTTAAAATCAGAAAAAATATAGTAATCAGTAATCTCATAGTAGGTTTATTGCAAGTAAATTACTCATTTTTTATTAAATTCAGTTTTTGGTCTTTTGCTTTTTGTGTAGGTTTGCTACTCTAGATATTCCTTAATTCAAAATTTTCAAAATGAAAAAGTATATTCTTTCTTTTGTCTTATTTATCAGCATTGCTTTCCGCTCATTTGCTGATGAAGGTATGTGGCTGCCCCTGCTGCTGGGCAAGCAGGTTTATAATGACATGGTGAAAAAAGGGCTTAAGCTCACCAACGCACAGCTTTATAATATTAACAAAGCTTCTCTAAAAGATGCTATTATCATTTTTGGCGGTGGCTGCACCGGTGAAATCGTAAGTGCTCAGGGCCTGATCTTTACCAATCACCACTGCGGATATGATGCCATTGCCAACGCAAGCACGGTTGAACATAATTATCTGCGCGATGGTTTTTATGCCAGAAATAAAGAAGAGGAAATTAAATCCGCTTTATCGGTTCAGTTTTTATTGCGCATTGATGATGTTACAAAAGAAGTTATGGACTCGCTGCAAGGGCTTAGCGGGGCCGACAGAGTAAAAAAGCAGAATGCAGTACTCGCATCTATTAACAAAAGAATGAGCGATAGTGAAAAAAATATTGAAACCAGAGTAAGTGCCCTGTTTAAAGGAAACCAGTTTCTTGCTTTTGTATATCAGCGCTATTA
Organism: Bacteroidota bacterium; assembly: GCA_022708055.1. Classification (GTDB taxonomy): domain Bacteria; phylum Bacteroidota; class Bacteroidia; order Chitinophagales; family Chitinophagaceae; genus JJ008. The sequence goes on along the minus strand of JAKIZK010000077.1, from coordinate 9,552 downwards.
CGATATTCGTCTGGTAGGTGCACCTCCTGAAAGTGTTGGAAAATTTGGCGGTGATACAGATAACTGGGAATGGCCACGCCATACCGGCGATTTCTCCATCTTTCGTGTATATACAAAACCCGATGGTAGCCCGGCAAAAAGTGGCGAATCTACTGAAGGTAATATTCCAATGAAACCAAAATGGTACCTGCCCGTTTCGTTGAAGCCTTTGAAAAACGGCGATTTCTCAATGATATGGGGCTACCCAGGTGGTACCAACCGTTATGAAAGTTCTTACGGCATTCAATTGGCAACCGATATCAATAATCCTACTTTGGTTAAACTACGTGATGCAAGATTGAAATACATGTTTGAAGAAATGAAAAAAGACCCAGCCATAAAACTTCAGCTTGCTTCCTCTTATGCCAGCATTGCAAACTATTGGAAATTTTATGATGGAGAAACCAAACAACTGCTGAAATATGATATCTATGGTAAAAAGAAAGCAGCAGAAGCACAATTTAATAAATGGTCTAAAGGAAAACCGGAATATGAAAATCTGTTTGCCGACTGGGCCAAAGCTTACGACGAATGGAGACCTTATGCCAAACAGCGTATGTTTATCAACGAAGGAATTTTTGGCTCACCATTGATGGGTTTTGCTTCTTCATTAATGCAATTGGAAAACCTGCTACTCAAAACAGGGGCTACACAAGCAGAAATTAAAAAAGCTGCCGATGCTGCTAATGCACAACGTAAAGCATTTATGGAAGAAGAAAATATTATTTCAGACAGAAACATAGTTGGAACTGTTTCCAGAATGTTTTACGAAGGAGTAGAAAAAGACCAGCAGCCTGTAGGCTTCTATGGCAATCTTAAACAAACCTATGGAGCCCTGGACGATGATGCTACTTATAAAAAATATGCCGCAGATATTTTTAGCAAAACGATGATTCTGGATGATGCAAAATGGAATGCATTTATTGCAAATCCCGATGCTGTTACCTTGCAAAATGATCCTGCCTACTATTATGCTTCCACATTTGCCCGCAACTATACCTCAAAATATGCTTCCAAATATTCTCAGTTTACTTCTCAAAATGCCGAATATGGAAGATTGTATTTGAAGGGCATTATGGAAATGGATCCGGCAAAAGCCAAAATGATGTATCCTGATGCTACTTTCACGATGCGTGTAAGCTATGGCAGTGTAAAAAATTATAGCCCCAGAGATGCCGTTCTTTATGACTATGTAACTACTTCAAAAGGTATTTTAGAAAAATACAAACCGGGTGATTATGAATTTGACCTTCCGGCCAAACAAATTGAACTGCTAAAGGCAAAAGATTTTGGCCAGTATATTGATCCGGTAAGAAAAGACTTGGTTGTCAATTTTATTACTACCAATGATATTACTGGCGGCAATTCAGGTTCACCGGTTATCAATGGCCGGGGCGAATTAATAGGGCTAGCTTTTGATGGCAACTATGAAGCGCTAAGTCATAAACTTGCATTTGACAAAGACCTCAACCGTACCATTTGCGTTGACATACGCTATGTGCTTTGGTGCATCGATAAATTAGGCGGAGCCAAAAACATTATCAATGAACTGAAACTGATGAAATAATAAAATCTGTAAAATACTTACGAAAGAGCAGCCACACCGGTTGCTCTTTCTCATTTTAGAAGCAAAAATTTTCATTATCATTGTAAAAAAATACAACGCTGTTTCGTCAGGCTTACATACTTTTTGCTTTTACAGTCTTTCCCATTTTCGCGACTGCACAAAAAAAACCTATCAGCATTGCTACTGACATAGGTATGCAACGCAGCTTCAAAAAAGAACAACAGTACTGGGCGGTGGGTCATACCATACAACTGCAATACCATGTATCCCCAAAAGATGCGCCCTACCTCTGGCTCTCCTATTATAGTAACGGGAAATTTGTAAACCACCTTACTGCTACAGCAAAGCTTCCCATAACCGTACCACAGCAAATTAATTACGACAACAATGCCAAAATGCATTTCAAACAATTTTCAATTGGATGGAAACGATACTTGAAAGGCAGTTATGATGCAGTTGAAAAATGGAATATGTATGGATATGGCGGTTTTGGTTTGGTTCTGGGTTGGGTCAACAATTCACATGATAAAAATATTGACACATCACTTTATGTCGTTCCGGTGAGAGCAGGAAAAGCAAATTTTAAACGACTTACGGTTGACCTAGGGCTGGGTGCCGAATTTCCGGTGGGTGCTGATATATATTTTTATACAGAAGGCAGAGTTTGGTTGCCCACTACTGATTATCCAAGCAAATTTATTTTTGTAAATAAAGATGCACCGCTGCTGGGTATGTTTAATTTGGGAATAAGAGTTTTGTTTTAACCTATACCTGATTTTACTGAAATTTCACATCAAAACGGCCTTCTGTTACCGAAAGTAGTTCCGGCGTATTGTACATATTCATCGCCTCAAATTGAAAAGTACCTGATGCGATGCGGTTGATTTTGTCGAAGCGGGTAATCGTAACCGTACCGGTATGGCTTGATGAGGTAATCCATTCGTTCAAGGGTGTCATTTTTCTTTTTACATAATATCCATAACTGGTATTGGGATAAGGGTGCGATGGAATGTCTTGATTGAATGAATAAGTACCCGGTCCTGTTACGTCTTTAATCAAAAGATAAAATTCAGTTTCATTAGGTGAAGATGCAAAATTGCGTGCCCAAATCTGTATATCATTTCCCGCAACAGTAGATTCCAGAATATCATTGGCGGGAAAAGGGCCAAAACCCTGCGGCTTCCACATTACCCCATTCACTTTTGCGCCAAACGTGTGTGCACCCGTGTCAGTCGCTTGTGGAAGTTCATTTATTTCTTTTTTGCAACTTGCAATTGCAAAAGCCAGCAGCGATAGGATTAAAAATTGGTTCTTCATAAAAATAGTATCTTATAAAACGATTTATGCTGGTTTTTCGTATTCAAAAGAGAACTTTAAAAAGCAAAAACGAGGCCAGAATGTATTTTTACTTACGTAAAAATCTATTGATTTGAAATCTTTAATACATTTTCAAAAAGACAGGATTTATCTTTACCCGATTAATTATTAATTATGTTGCAGCCACTCACAATTTCTAAAATAGAACTTTTCAAACTTTCTATTCCACTTATTGAACCGTTTACGACTTCGCTGGGTACAGATACAGACGCTGAAAATGTTTTGGTAAAAATTTTTACCAAAGAAGGGATCATCGGAATTGGTGAATGTAGTCCCTATATGCCCATCAATGGTGAAAGTCAGGATACATGCTATATAGTAGGCCAGTATTTTGCAAAAGCATTGATTGGAAAAAATCCATTGGATATTGAGGCTTGTATTCAATTGATGGATCGCATTATCTATGCAAATAGCAGTATTAAAAGTGCTTTTGATATTGCACTTTACGATATTGCATCACAACATGCCGGTTTACCCTTGTATCAATTTATTGGTGGAGAAAATAACAAAACCCTCGTTACAGATTATACAGTTAGTGTAGGCGAACCTGAGCAAATGGCAAAAGATGCCTTGAAAATAAAAAATCAGGGCTACCCTGCCATCAAAGTGAAACTGGGCAAAAACGGACCTACCGATGTAGCACGCATAAAAGCAATAAGAGCAGCCGTTGGCAATGAAATACCTATAAGAATTGATGCCAACCAGGGATGGAAAGTAAAAGAAGCCATTGAAACTTTAAATGCATTGGCAGTATATGATATTCAACATTGCGAGGAGCCGATAGCAAGATGGAAATTTATGAAATTGCCAAAAGTAAAAAAGCACAGTCCTATTCCCATAATGGCCGATGAATGTTGTGGCGATGAACACGACGCTGAAAAACTGATAGCATTAAATGCTTGCCAATACTTCAATATTAAACTGGGAAAATCGGGCGGCATTTATAAAGGTTTGAAAATAGTACGGCTGGCAGAAGCTGCCGGTATTCATTTACAAGTAGGCGCCATGCTGGAATCTCGCATTGCCATGACGGCTTTTGCACATTTTGCACTTTGTAGTCCAATGATTGAGCATTATGATTTTGATACGGCATTAATGTTTAAAGAAGACCCCGTAACCGGTGGTATTCAATATAAAGCCAATGGCGTAATCACGATTACAGAAACACCGGGACTTGGCGCTACTATTGAAGATGCATGGCTTCAGAAAATGGAAAAAGTTACTCTACAATAGCAAAAGCCGGGAAACTTTACTAATTAAGTACATCACACATTATGAATAACATTGTTTCAAATATTCATTCCATTAGAAAAAGAATATTGAATGCTTGCAAAAATGCCAATAGAAATCCTCTAGAAGTAAAATTATTACTGGCAACCAAAACTGTAACAGCACAAAATATTGCCATTGCTTTACATGCCGGCGAAACATTGATTGGCGAAAATAAAATACAAGAGTTAAAAGATAAATTTGAAACGTTAAAATCCATTCCACATCAATCTCATTTTATTGGCCACCTGCAATCCAATAAAATAAAAAAAGTAATTAAATACGCCAATTGCATACAAACAGTCGATCGTTTGTCACTAGCGGAGAAGCTGCAAAAAAGACTTGCATACGAAAACAAATCAATTGATATTTTTTTGCAATTCAATACATCAAATGAGGAAAGCAAATTTGGTATGCAACCGGAACATGCGATTGCATTTGCGCAACAAGTAAAAAAATTAGACCGGCTAAATATTAAGGGATTGATGACCATTGGTCTTTTTTCGGCAGAAACAGAAAAAGTGAGAAAATGTTTTAGGATATTGAAAAATATACAAACTGAGCTTCTTGAAACTGGTATTGCAGCAACCGAGCTATCTATGGGTATGAGCGGAGATCTGGAAATTGCTATAAAGGAGGGAGCTACCATCATCAGGGTAGGCACTGCCATTTTTGGCAAGCGGCCATTTCCCGATAGTTATTATTGGAACGAACAGCGTAAGTAAAACCAGGTGTATGAACCAAAATCGTTAAGAAAAAAATTGACAATAATATTAAAAGTATTTAAATGCTTTTAATAAATCAATCTGTACCTTTACAGCAGTTGCATCAGGCTATTTCATTAATTAAGTAATAAAATGAATACTCCCAAACCCATAAAAAGACATCAGGCTATATTAAAGTTTTCGCAGGAGCATCATTTTGGTCTATTGCTGGTATGGAAAATAAGAGAGGGATTGAAAAAAAATATTGAAACAGAGAGGATAGCCCTTTATACAAATTTCATATTTGAAAAGAATTTAGAACAGCATTTTAAAGAAGAAGAATCATTACTATTTACCCATATTGATGACAAAGAACCATTAAAGCAAAGAGTAATAGAAGAACATCAAAAGATATATCACACTATAGAAGATTTAAAAAAAGGAAATCATTCAACTGAGGTTTTAATCAACTTTGCCGATTTGCTCGACAAACATATCAGGTTTGAAGAAAGAGAATTATTTAATTACCTGCAACAGCACCTTAGCGAATCGCAATTGTCAGCAATTGCAGCACAGCATCAATCCGAAAAAATCAAAGATGTAGATGGTCAATGGGTCGATCATTTCTGGCTACATAAATAATTTGAAAATCATGAAAAAGAAAATAACTGTTGCCGAACTGGAATGGACAGAAGGAAAAGTGAAAAACTTTTTTGGAAAAGAATTAATATCAATGGAAAATGGCAGCCTCAAGTTGATTAAGGTAGCGCCACATGCTTCATATCCGGTTCACTATCATCCCGAAAAAACAGAATATGCTTATGTGTTAACCGGAAATCCGGAGTTTGAAATATCGGGTGAAATTTTCAAAGGCAGCAAAGATGAGTTTTTCATTTTCCCTCAGTATGAAAAACATGCCATCTTTAATAATACTGATAATGAATGCCTGCTGCTGATAGGAGCCATTCAAAAATAATTGTAAAACGAAGTTGTCATTATTTCTTTGACGTATAGCGTCTTCCCATTACGGCTATTTTTAATAGTTTTCTTTTTAATGAAATATGAGGTCTTCCTTTTAACTCATCATTTATCTCTGATTTATATACCGAAAGAATATTCTTTAAAGAAAGGGTTCCCACCACTACATTGTTTGCTTCAACGGTTAATATATTGCTATCATGCTGCACCATTACTTCAATTGCATCCAGCAAAGAGTCATTACTATTTATAAGATAGGGCTGTTGCAAAATGGAATCAATGGATTTGTTATTTGTTTCATCTTGAATACTTAGTAAATCGGTGAAATTGAGAATTCCTTTATACTGTTCTTTTTCATCAATCACCATAATACAAGCTGCATCATCATCTACCTCCTGTGTTTTTATCCAATCCTGAACTTCCAGAATTGTTTTTTTATCCTGAACAAGTAAAAGGTCTTTATCAAAAACCTGTCCTACTGAAAATTTTTCTAATACGTTGGGCTTATATGAATCGGGAGTTTTAATGCCTCTTCTTGCAATCTTTTCGGTCATAATGTTATGTTCCATCAAGAAGAATGAGACAATATATGATGCTACACAGGCACCCATTAGCGGCAGCAAAGCATTTGACTGCATCGTAGTTTCCAGTGCGAAAATGATAGAAGTAAGCAAAGCCCGCGATGCGCCGGCAAACATAGCGGCCATACCTACCAATGCGGTCAAAGGAATTGAAATTTCGGCACTCGGAAAAAACTGCAAAATCAATAAACCGATTAATGAACCCGTAGCGCCACCAATCGTTAAGAGCGGTGCCAGTGTACCACCGGAAGTGCCGCTACCCAATGCAATAGACCAGGAAACAAATTTTAAAAGACAGAGTGAGAGAATAACCTGTATGCCCATATTGCCCGATAGCAAGTTTGTTATATTATCGTAACCCACACCCAGTGTATGTGGCGCAAAATAACCAACAACACCTACTACCATTCCACCGATAGCAGGCCACCACATCCAGTGTACCGGAATTTTTTCAAACCATTCTTCAATGATGTAAACTGCTTTTGAAACGCCTACAGAAATTACGCCAACAATAATTCCAATGCCGGTATAAATCGCCAATGAAGGATTATCGGGAAAAGCAAAATCAGGCATAGGAAATGTAACCCCACCATCAAACAAAAAATGATGACCTGCTGCACCGGTTATACATGCAATAGCAACCGGAATAATTGACCGGCTTGAAAATTCAAATAGCAATAATTCAACCGCAAGAAAAATTGCAGCCAATGGACTTCCAAAAATAGCTGACATACCCGCAGTAGCACCTGCTGCTAATAAAATCTTTCTTTCATGGTGAGAAATTTTTATCAGTTGGCCCAATGTAGATCCCAGTGCTCCGCCGGTTGCAATAATGGGGCCCTCGGCACCAAATGGCCCACCCGTACCTATTGATATAGCAGATGAAATGGGTTTCAGATATGTAATCGTGGGCTTAATTTTACTTTGATTGGTCAATATTTGCTCCATCGCTTCCGGAATGCCATGACCTCTTATTGCTTTTGAACCATAAAAAGCCATGAGACCAACAATAAATCCACCTAATGCCGGTAATAAAATGACCCACCATCCCAACATATTATCTGCAGGAGAGCTGTGTAGCAAAGAAACTTTGCCATAAAAAGAAAGGTTGGTGATTAGATTAATCAGCAACACTAAGAACTTAGCAATAACACTGGTAGCAATAGCGATTAAAAAAGAATAAAAAGAAATAGTTAGCATCCGCTTTTTACTATCGCCTTTTTTAGCCTGTTCATTTTCCAAATTGATAATAGGATCCAATGAAGGTGAAATGGGTATCCCCTTCTCTATTCTTTTATTTCCATTCATATTTTTTCAGTATAGATTGAAAAGTAAAACTGAATTAATAATCTATTACTGCAGTGTTGGTGTTTCTGTATCTGTGGCATGCAAAAATAAGATAAATCTTTTTGATGGCTATCTGACTCAGCGAAGTGGATTAAAAAAATATCGCAGCATACAAATTATTCATTCTAATTTTAAAAAAAATGCATACTTAATGAATAAAGAAACAACAGCCTATAATAAAAAACAAAAAGGGGTTGAAAAAGATATTTGCAATCAGCTGGCAATACATATTAATACGGTTTTAAAAGATGCAGAAAATAAAATATGGCATGGTCATCCGGTTTGGTTTTTGCATGGTAACCCAATTGTGGGATATAGTAAATTAAAAGATTGCATCCGTTTACTTTTCTGGAGTGGACAGTCGTTTGATGAGCCTGGCCTGACTTCTGAAGGCAGTTTTAAAGCAGCTGAAAAAAGATATACGCATGTCAATGAAATTAAAAAAACTGTTTTAAAGCGTTGGCTTCAAAAATCAAAACAAATACAATGGGATTATAAAAATATTGTTAAGCGAAAAGGTGTTTTGATTCGTATAGAAACCGGCAAAAAAAATCCCGACTGAAAATAGCCGGGATTTTTTTATTAAGACAATGTCGATTAACGTACATGTACTTTTCCTTCAGCAAGCTTCTTGCCTTGTGCATCGCCTACTACTACAAAATAGATTCCGGTATTCGCCTGACGTAAATCTATATTGAGCAATGTATAAGGCCCCGCTATGCTAAATTTACGGCTATATACTGCAGCTCCCTTTGCATCGTAAATCATTATCTGGCGCTGTGTATTATTGCCACCTGCATTATAATAAGAAACAGAGAATCTTCCATCATTTGGACTAGGGAAGATAAATAACCTGCTGCTTGCAGGTGCATTAATGGTTACAACGGGTGAGGCATTGGCGCATACAAGGCCGCCGGGCCACGCTTCTGAAATGCCTACCTGATAGTTTCCGGTTTTTTCAACATTTACAACATACGTGTTTCCGGCTACAGCAAGTGGATTGGTATTATAGGTCCAAGCTGTGCTTAAAGTACCGCCTGTAGATGTGCTAGGTGTAGCCGTAAGTGTTGTTGTTTGCCCGGGTAGTAAACTGGTAAGTGGCGCAGCTGTTAAGCCTACAGAAGGTAATTGTCTTACCGTCAGTATCGCTGCACCTGAGCTTACAGGTGTAGTACAGGTTGCATTACTCAATTGGCAGCGATATCTGTTATTATTCATACTCACAGCAGTTCCTGTTACTGTAAGTGTTGATGCATTAGCTCCGCTCATATTATTCCACGTAGTGCCGCCATCAGAACTTACCTGCCATTGATAAATAACAGTTTGTGTACTGGAGCCTGAAACGTTGAATACTGCATTGCTGCCCGAACAAACCTGAACATTTGCAGGATGATTGGTAATCGTAGGTGGATTTATAACAGTTAAAGTAGAACAATTACTTGAAACTGTATTACCACATGCACCCGATGTTACATTACAACGATAATAAGCAGTACTTGTTCCTACTACTGAATAACAATTGGAAGTAGCTCCTGCAATATTTGTCCACGGGCCACTGCATCCATTGGTACTTATCTGCCACTGATAGGTAAGCCCGGTGCCCGTAGCAGTAACGCAAAATGAATTGCTGCTACCGGAACAAATAGTTGCGCTTGTTGGTTGTGTATTAATTGCCGCCAGTTGGTTTACA
>JAKIZK010000076.1 GCA_022708055.1 Bacteroidota bacterium | reverse complement strand
TTGATAACCGGCACCAGCTCAAACATATTGGCCAATACGCGGGCCGTACCAAAATCGTCGTTAATAGCTTCTTCAAAACCATTGAGCAAAGAATGTATTTTTGCTTCCAACTCTTTATCTGCGGCCGCTTCATTTTCGCTTTTTAATGCTTGTAACTTTTCATAAGCATCCCACAGCCGCTTCAGTCCTTTTTCGGCAGCCTGCAGCGCATCATTGCTAAAGTCGAGCGTACTGCGATAGTGCGTTTGCAAAATAAAAAATCGTATCACCATTGGGTGATATGCCTTGGCCAGCAATGGATGATTGCCGCTAAACATTTCGGTAAGTTTGATAACATTGTTATAGCTCTTACCCATTTTGCGGCCTTCAATGGTAATCATATTATTGTGCATCCAGTATCTTACCGGTGACGTATGGTTGCATATTGTGCTTTGCGCTATTTCACTTTCATGATGGGGAAACAATAAATCCATACCGCCGCCATGTATGTCAAACTGTGCGCCCAGATATTTGGTAGCCATAGCCGAGCACTCAATATGCCAACCGGGATATCCCACTCCCCAGGGGCTTTGCCAGCGCATAATATGCTCCGGTGCTGCATTTTTCCAAAGTGCAAAATCGGCAGTGTCTCTTTTTTCCGCTTGTCCTTCAAGCTCACGGGTAGTTTCCAGCAAGTCATCTATCACCCGGCCACTCAGCTTTCCATAGTCGTGCGATGATGCATATTTATTTACATCAAAATAAACCGAGCCGTTTACCTCGTAGGCATAGCCGGCATCTATTATTTGTTTTATCATTTCTATCTGCTCCACTATGTGGCCCGTGGCAGTAGGTTCTATGCTGGGTTTTAGAGTGTTGAACTGCTCCATGGCCCAGTGGTACAGGTTGGTGTATTTAGTCACCAACTCCATGGGCTCCAGCTTTTCCAGCAATGCTTTGTCCGCAATTTTATCCACTGCATCTCTGCCTTCTTCTTCAAAATGCCCGGCATCGGTAATGTTGCGTACATACCTTACTTTATAACCTAAGTATTGCAGGTATCGAAACACAATATCAAATGTAATGTAAGGACGGGCATGACCCAGATGGCTTTCGCCGCTTACCGTAGGGCCGCACACATACATACCCACATGACCGGGAGTAATGGATTTAAAAACTTCTTTTTGTCGGGAGTAGGAGTTGTATATTTTTAATTCGTTCATAAATTTATTTTGATATTGTCTTCTATTCTTGTTCCGAAATTAATGGGTGATGCATTGCTTGTAAAAGTTACATCGAGGTTACAAACAAATAATTAAAATTTTAGGTAGTAATCGGGTTTACTCTTAATTGTCCGCCTACAGCTTTTAATACCTTCATGATAGTAGCAAACTGTGGTTTGGCTCCTTCTGATAATGCTTTGTATAAGCTGGGCCTGCTCATCCCGGTTTCTTCTGCAATTTTAGTCATGCCTATTGCTTTTGCTACCTGTCCTATTGCAGTTACAATTTCTGCTTCGTTCCCTTCTTCCAAAACGGTATTCAGGTATTCGGCAATCATTTCATGGTTGTCCAAATAGTCGGCTATTTCAAATTTTGACGTTTTCATTTTTTACTTTTTTAATTGCTCCCAAATTTGTTTTGCTTTTTTTATGTCCTGCTGTTGTGTTGATTTATCGCCTCCAATAAGCAGCACTATAATTTTTCCTTCGGCCTTTTTAAAATATATCCGATACCCTTTTGCATATTTAATTTTCAATTCGCTAATTCCGTTTCCAACGGGTTTACAATCTCCAAAATATTCTTCATGCTCTAATTTTTGCAACCTGAACAATATTTTAGCTTTTGCTTTAATATCGTTAAGTTTTCTAAACCATTTATCAAACTCAATTGTTTTTTCAATTATATACATTTTGAACTGTCTTCAATTGGATACAAAATTATAAAAACATTTTGTTGCCGCAAATTCCGTTTTCGTTGCGCTATTTGGCAGCAACATCAAGAAAAAAATTGATTAATAACAATGAAACAGACCGTTGAAAAGGGGGTAAGCTAATAAATTAATATATGCCCGAAGGGCAACAAAAAATATGTCGACTAAAAATCTTCATAAGATTAAAGATAAGGGTTTTTATTTTCTTTTCAACTCCACATCGGCCACCAGCATATAATGGTCCGATAGGTTTTTTACAATCCGGTTAAACTGTTTGATTCTGAAATTTTTATCAGCAAAAATATAATCAATACGAAGTGTGGGGGATAAGCCACTGTAGGTGCGCCCAATACCAAATCCTTTTTTCAAAAAAGCATCCTGCATATCGCCTTTAATGGTACGATAAGTATATGAATTGGGAATGTCATTTAAATCGCCGCAAAATAAAATGGGGTGCGGACTTACAGCCAAAACATCTTTCACCATGTTTACCTGAATACTTCTGTTGGTAAACCCTTTTTTAATTTTTGATAGTATGCCCTTGGAACTTCCAATAATGCTGTCGCCGGCTTTTACATTTTCTATGCGGGCATAGTCGGCTTTTCCCAGCTGCAGCGACTGTAAATGCGTGGCATAAACTCTTATCGTATCGTTATTTACTTTTAAATCGGCATGTATGAGCACATCGGGCAGCGAGGGGCGTGGATAACGAATAAAACCACTGTCCACAATAGGATAACGAGAAAAAATAATGGTGCTGTAAAAAAGGTTATCGCCGTCCGTATCAAAAGAAAAATAATAATAAGGATAACCCATTTCTTTTTGAATGGGCGTGATGTTGTCATAAAACTCAGTACGGGCTTCATTGGCAGTATGAAATTCCTGCAAGCAAAGTACATCTGCATTTTGTGCCTTTAGTTGTTCAAACATTTTGAGCCTTTTTTGACTGCCTTTGTTATTACTTACTTTCAGCTCTACAAAGCGGGCTACATTCCACGATACTATACGAATGGTTTGCGGCGATTTTGCATAATTGAATGCCCCATGCGGATGAAAAGCAAAGAATACGATAATGCTTTTAATACCCAACAGCAACGCCACTGCAGAAATGAGCGACAGTTTTGGTTTTAAAATGATCAGCCATCCAATTAAAAAAAACAAGACAAGTAAAAGTAAAAACGGAAAACCAAGGCCGAAGAACGAAATGAACCACCATTTTTGTGGATTCAATGAAGGAGCTATGCAGGCCAGCAAAAAGAAAAACACTACAACGATATTGCAGATAATAAAAAACCGTTTGGTAAACAGGCGGAGCTTGCTGGGCATTGATGCAAATTAAGAAAAGGAATTCTTGTGTACAAGCCGTATATCACAATCAAAAAAAAGGCAAAGAAGGTTTGTTAAAAATTTTTGGTCCGCTTCAGCAATTCTTTTTCTTCTTCACTTAGCGATGTTACTCCTTCCTTGTTTATTTTATCGAGTATCGCATCTATTCGCTCCTGTGTAGGGTTGGGTTTTTTTGAAAAAGGTGCTCTGTCTGTTTTATAAAAGAGTTCATCCTTTAACTGTTTCCCTTTTGCCGGCTTATCGGGGTTGAAGAGATTACCAAACCAATCGAACAAATGATTCATTCCCGTAGAAAGGTCAGTTCCTTTTTGATAAATCATTACAAATAAAAGACCGGAAATGGCTCCACCCAGCAATAGCAGCAAGGCAGCTACATTATGAATATGTGTAAACAAAGCTGATGTGGCAAATATCAAAGCAATCATCCACACCGGAATGCCGCCGCCTATCATGTGAAAAATTTTATACCGTGTGTAGAGTAATGTAGTGGCAACGGCAATACCCATCACCCCGGCAGTAGCACCGCTGGCATACACTATATTTTTTTGTGCAGCGAGTGCCGGAATCATATTATACGCCAGCAAAAACAAAATAGCTGCCACCAGAGAACTATAAATAAAAACCGGAATAATTTTTTTATTGCCCCCATTCTCCTGCATCATAAAACCAAATGCTGTCAACCAAAGCATATTGGCAAATACCTGCCACACATCATCGTGAATAAACATAAAAGTGAAAAGGGTCCAGGGGCGTGCCAGCAGCCTGCCGCCATCAGCAGCTAAAGAAAACTGATTATAAATATCGCTGTAGAAATAAGTAGTGGACACATTTTCAGGAAAACGATATAACCACATAGCCCGCATAAATGCAAGACATAAATAAAAAATGAGACAAATGGCCAGCAATATAATCAACTGATTACCGCTTTGACCCAATGTAATTTTTTGTTCTTGTTTTTCCGCTGCGTAAGTCATGGTTTCCATTTGAAATCAATACAAAGTTCGCCTGTTTGTTTTATTCCATATCAACAGAATAATAAAACCCGTAAGTGCGCCACCCAGGTGTGCAAAGTGAGCAATATCATCCCCTTTTACCTGCCCAAAACCACCAAACAGATCAATGATGACAAAACCCAGCACCACCCATTTGGCTTTTATGGGAATGGGAATAGGGATAATCATGAGTTTTGTATTGGGAAACAGATATGCAAACGCTACCAATACTCCCATTATGGCACCTGAGGCTCCAATGGCAGGTGAAAATCCATTTGAAAAATGCTGCATCAGCAAATGGGTAATGGCCGAGCCGATACCACATGCGAGATAAAAGAAAAGAAAACGTTTGGCGCCCCACACATTTTCAAGTACTCGGCCAAACATATACAGTGCAAACATGTTGAACAGTATATGATAGATCATTCCGAATGAAGGCGCATGTAAAAACATGCTGGTAAAAATCTGATAGGGTTCAAAATAAGGAGTTTCGGCAGGCCATAAGGCTCCTTTCATGGTTATCTGAAATTTTTCATCCAGTGTAAGCTGCGCAAGCCATGCCAGCGCATTTATAATTATCAGATTTTTTACAACGGGTGGAAAGCTTTCTGTAGAACGAAACCGAACATTACTCATGCCGCAAAAATAGCCCTAAATGTTGCTGTAGAATTGATAAAATTTGGTTTAGATTTTTAATCGCAACTGCACCACATTTTCTGTATGATGTGTATGTGGAAACATATCTACCGGCTGCACTTTTGTTACTTCATATTTTTCGCTCAGCAGGTTCAGGTCGCGGCCCTGCGTGGCGGGGTTGCAGCTTACATATACCACGATGGGTGCTGCTATGTCCAATATTTTTTGTACCAGTTTGGGGTGCATGCCCATACGAGGCGGATCGGTAACAATAACATCGGGACGGCCATGTGTTGCAAAAAATTCGTCATTACATATATCAATAACATCGCCTGCAAAAAATGCAGCGTCGGTTATATTATTGAGTGCTGCGTTTTCTTTTGCATCGGCTATGGCTTCTTCAATCAACTCTACGCCAATTATTTTTTTGGCCCGTCCACTTAAAAAAATGCCAATACTTCCGGTGCCGCAGTATAAATCGTACACCGTTTCGTTGCCTGTTAGTTCTGCAAAATCACGGGTTACCTGATACAGTTTTTCTCCCTGCTTTGTATTCGTTTGAAAAAATGATTTTGGCCCTATCTTGTATTGAAAATTTTCTAATTTTTCTATTACATACCCTTTTCCGGAATATACTACAGGTTCCAGTCCGTGCAGGCTATCGTTCTTTTTGGTATTGATGGTATAAAGCAGGGTTGTAATCGCCGGTATTTGCGATTGCAAATATTGTAGCAATCCGGAAATTTTTGCTTCATCGGCTTCCCCCACTATTACATTCGCCATTACTTCGCCGGTCGTGCATATTCTCAATTGCACATTGCGCAAAAGGCCGGAATGATGGCGCACATCATAATAGGTTAGTTTATTTGCTTCGGCATAGGTTCTTATAGTTTCTCTTATTTCATTGGTTGGCTCTGCTTGCAGATAGCAGGTTTTAATATCTACAATTTTATCAAACAAACCTTTGGCATGAAAACCGGCAGCTCCTCTTTCACTTATGGTTATCGTTTTTTCTTTATCAAATTCTTTTTCGGGAACATAGCGATTGGTGCCAAATGTATATTCTAATTTATTACGATAAAATCTATTATCAGTAGCACCTAGTATGGGTAAAAACTCGGGCAATGGCAGTTTGCCTATTCTTTGCAGGGCATCCTGCACTTGCTGCTGTTTAAAACGTAATTGTTCTTCATAAGGAACCTGTTGCCATTGGCAACCGCCACAGTCGCCAAAGTGACTGCAAAAAGGCTCCACTCTTTTTTTTGAATATTCATGAAAAACCAAAGGATAACCTTCAGCCCAGTCCTTTTTATTCTTGTATAAAAAAACATCAACCACATCGCCGGGTACGGTACGTTCTACAAAAACCACTTTGCCCTGCCAGCGACCCAAACTTTTGCCTTCGGCAGCAAAATCTTCAATCAGCAGTTTTTCCAGTACCGTATTTTTTCGTTTTCTTCTTGCCATTTGGCAAAAGTAGCTGATTCGGTTTTTGAAAACTACAAGTAGCAATGAGGCAACTAATTGCAGCCGCTGCAAGTCTTGTAAATACCCTGTTAATCATTGGCGGCAAAGATGCTGCTTATAAACGCAGCGGCTTATCTTTACGGGTTCCCATCAGGGATGATTTTTGAATCAAAATGTATGAAGAAAATATTTGTCTTTTTTGCCTTTGTTATTAGTATAAAATCGCTGGCCCAAAATGGTTATGAAATAAAAATCACATTTAAACCATTCAAAAACCAATACATCTATCTGGGTCATTATTTTGGCAAAACCTATCCCATTATTGATTCTACATTATTAAATGAAAAAGGTGAGGGCGTTTTTAAAGGAAATAATAAACTGAATGGCGGAATTTATCTGGTAGGTTATCCTAATCGTAATGGTTTTTTTGAAATACTGATAGACGAACAACAACATTTTTCGGTAATGGCTGATACGGCAACAATTGCCAGTGGCGTTAAATTTTCCAACTCACCCGACAATGTTTTGTTTACAGCATATCAGCAACACATGCAGGCATCGGGGAAGAAGATAAAAGCATTGCAGGATAAATTAAAAACAGCAGTCAATAAAAAAGATTCGGCCATTATAGAAGCACAATTGCAAAAAGACGATGTGGACATCAACCAATACCGCGAAGACCTTATTAAAAAAAATAAAGAAAGCTTGCTGGGCGTTTTACTTACTGCTATGCGGGAGCCGGTGCTTACCGGAAATTTAAAAGATCCTAAAAATAAAGCAGACTCGATAGCTGCTTATCAGTTTTACAAAAATAATTTTTGGGACGGCGTCAATTTTTGGGATGGCCGACTTGCTTACACGCCTTTCTTTGAAGACAAAATTGATAAATATTTTAATCAATTGGTAGCGCTGGAGCCTGATTCAGTTATTAAAGAAATTGATTATATGCTTTCCTTTGGAAGTGCCAGCGAGGAAATGACCCGGTTTCTGCTTATCAAGTTTGTAAACCGCTACCTCAATCAAAAGTATATGTGGGAGGATGCGGTATTTGTTCATTTGTTTGAAAAATATTTTGCCAACAAACAATATGACTGGCTGAATGAAAGGGGGCGTAAAACCATAACCGACCGGGCATACAGCCTGATGGCAAATATAATGGGCACACCTGCTGCCGATATTGAACTGCCCGATACCAATGGAAAAACGGCTTCGTTATATGCATTAGAAAGTCCTTTTACGGTTGTGGTTTTTTGGGATCCCACTTGTGGCCATTGCAAAGAAGTATTGCCAAAGATTGATTCGTTATATAATGCAAAATGGAAAGCCGGTGGTATCAAAATATTTGCAGTAGCAAAAGAAACCGATGGCAGTAAAAAAGATTGGTTTGATTTTATAAAAGATCATCACCTGCAGGAGTGGACAAATGTATATTATTCAAAAGCCGATGATAAACTAAGAACAGATAATAATATTCCGGGTTATTCGCAGTTATATGATATCAATAGCTTTCCAACTTTATATTTTTTAGATAAAGACAAAAAGATAATTGCAAAAAAACTGACTTACGATCAAATTGATGAAATTTGGCAGTTGAAAGTAAAAGGACAATAAGGTCTTCTCTTTTCCGGAAGGAATAAAATAAAACTCACATGAAAAAATTTGTATCCGCTTTGCTGATTGTACTGGGCAGTGTTCATTTTTCCGGCGCACAAACATTGTTTACCTATGGCAATCAAAAAGTATCGGCACCTGAATTTATGAGGGCTTATAAAAAAAATAATCAACCGGTAGTGGTGAACAAGGCACAATCCATCCGCGAATATCTTGATCTCTACATCAAATCAAAATTAAAAATTCAGGATGCCTATGACCGCCGGTACGATACGCTGCCGCAAATAAAACAGGAAGTAGAAAACCTGCGTACACAGATTTCTGAAAACTATATGACCGATCCTGAGATGGCAGCCCGCTTAAAAATGGAAGCCTTTCAAAGAAGCCTGAAAGACGTTCATGTGGCTCATATTTTTATTTCATTTAAAGATGCTGCCAATAAAATAGATACACCGGCCGCAAAAATAAAATTAGAAACAGTTTTGAATGAGTTAAAAAAAGGTGTTGATTTTCAAAAAACGGCCATACAATATTCTGATGATCTTGCGGCAAAAAACAATAAAGGAGATATTGGTTTTATTACGGTATTTACACTTCCTTACGAGTTTGAAAGCGCTATCTATAATACACAAATAGGAAAATTCAGCGAGGCGGTAAGATCTAAGCTGGGTTTTCATATTTTCAAAAATTTGGAAGAAAGAAAAGCCGTTGGTAAAATAAAAGCACAACAAATTCTTTTTGCATTTCCTCCGGGCGCTGATGATGCAGCCAAAAAACAGGTAAAGCAAACAGCAGATTCGGTTTATAAAAGAATATTGGCGGGCGAAAATTTTAATCGTTTGGCCTCCTTGTTGAGTAATGATTATGTAAGCGGTGCTGCCGGTGGATTGATGCCCGATATAGGAGTGGGCGAATATGAGCCTGCATTTGAAAATATGCTATGGTCACTACCTAAAGACGGTGCAGTAAGCAAACCATTTCTTACCTCGTTTGGATGGCACATAGTAAAACGAATTTCAACAAAACCGGTTATTACTGACAAATCGGATGCCGACAATTTGCAAAACCTGCAACAAAAAATAATGGCCGACAGCCGCTGGCAAACTTCAAAGGATTTTATATATGAGCTGGTAAAGAAAAAAGAGGGTTATAAAAAATATGACTATGATGATGCGGCGCTTTGGAATATGAGTGACAGTGTGTTGGATTATAAACCGATGAATACCGGATGGGCGATAAAAGCTACTACACCATTATTTTCTATTGGTGATTCTATTTACAATGCAAATGCGTGGGTAAACTATGCCAATACCTACCGCTTCAAGCAGGATGGTACCGGACCCAAACCCTGGGAACAGGTACGAGATGAATGGGTTGATTTTGAAATGACAACTTATTATCGTCAGCATCTCGAAGATTTTAATGATGAATTTCGCTATCAGATGCAGGAGTTTAAAGATGGCAATATGTTTTTTGAAATTATGCAACAGGAAGTGTGGAACCGGGCGCAGACGGACAGTGTAGCACAGGCGGCACTTTACGAAAAAAATAAAAAAAACTATCTGTGGCAACCCAGTGCCGATGCGGTGGTTTTTTATTGTCCTGATGAGGTAACCGCACAGGAAGCATACCAGCTTGTAAAAGCAAAACCAATCAACTGGCGTAGTATAGTAAATCGCTATACCGATAAAATTGTAGCCGACTCTTCTCGCTATGAGTGGGAGCAACTGCCCAATCCAAATAAAGAAAAAATTGAAGCAGGAACCGTAACACCGCCTTTCATCAACAAAACAGATAACACAGCTTCATTTGCATATATCATCAAATCGTTTCCACAGCAGGAACAGCGAAGTTTTGCAGAAGCAAAAGGACTTGTTATCAATGATCTTCAAAAAGAATTTGAAAAGCAGTGGGATACCACATTGATAAAAAAATATCCGGTGAAAATAGATGAAAAGGTGTTGGCCGAAATAAGTAAATAGCGTTTTACAAGTCACGCACCACATTTGCTACTACATGTGGTCTGCCCAATGTGTAATAGTGTAAAACAGGAACGCCATTTTTCTTTAAATCTCGGGATTGGGCCAGCAGCCATTCCTGTCCCAGTTTTTCTACCTCATCATCTGTTTTACATTTCAGAATTTCATTTGAAAGATCGGCAGGCAAATCAATATGAAATGTTTTGGGGAGTACAGTCAGTTGTTTTTTATTGTAAATAGGTTTTAACCCGGGAATAATGGGAACCGTAATGCCTACCATCCTGCAGGCATCAACAAATGCATAAAACTTTGCGTTGTCAAAAAACATTTGAGTGATAATATAATCGGCACCTGCATCTACTTTAGCTTTCAGATATTGCAGATCGGTATCCATATTAGGTGCTTCAAAATGTTTTTCGGGATAGCCGGCTACACCAATACAGAAATCTGTTTTATGACTGTTTTTTAAGTTTTCTTCCAGATATATGCCTGCGTTCAAATCAGCAACTTGTTTCAATAATTCATTTGCGTATTTATGTCCGCCCGGTTCGGGTTCAAATGCAGTTTCATTTTTTGCAGCATCGCCACGCAGTACCAGTACATTGTCAATACCCAAGTAGCGAAGATTGATCAATGCATCTTCGGTATCATTAATACTAAAA
>JAKIZK010000075.1 GCA_022708055.1 Bacteroidota bacterium | reverse complement strand
TTATATTCAGCAAAAACTACAGGCCGGGGCTAACTCACAATACTACGATCTGGAATTGAAACAACTGATTGGACATGCTTATTTTGAAAAAAGAGAATATGCAAAAGCACTTCCTTATCTGGAAGATTATGTAAGCAGATCCAAAAAAGTGCGTCGTGAGGATTTGTATGAGTTATCTTATTGTTATTATCAGGCTGCCAATTATTCAAAATCTATTGACGGCTTCAAACAGTTGAGTGGCAAGGATGATTCATTAAGTCAGCATGCTATGTACTTACTGGGCGATGCTTATTTAAAAACCGGACAGAAATCTAATGCACGAAATGCGTTTTTGTTTTGCGCATCAAACAGCAGTAATCCGGAGCAGAAAGAAATTGCAAAATATCAATACGCCAAACTTTCGTATGAGCTCGGCTTTCAGGATGAAGCACTGAATAGTTTAAGTTCATTTATAGCAGATTATCCCAATTCAAAATATAATACAGAAGCAAAAGACCTGATGGTGGCTGTACTGGCCGGTACCAATAATTTTAAAGATGCGCAGGCGATGATAGAAAGTTTAGAAAAGCCTTCGGATTATTCAAAGAAAATTTATCCCAGAATATTATATGGTCGTGCAACTGAATTGATCAATGACGGACAACTTTCTGAAGCGGACGCATTACTGACTAAAGTGCTGGCTGATCCTTATAACCGTTCTGTGTTGCCCTTAGCACAATTTTGGAAAGGCGAAATTGGTTATCGAAATAAAGAATTAGATACTGCCATTAAATATTATCAGTTGTATGTAAGTGCCGGTTCGCCTGCAAGCGGTGAAGCAAATCTTAAAAATGCGAGATACAACCTTGGTTATTGTTATTTGAGAAAGGAGAACTATCCCGTTGCACTTTCTTATTTTGAGCCATATTCAAAAAACCCTGCGTTGAATTCTGATGCATTTACGCAAGATGCCTACATACGTACAGCAGATTGTTACTATATGCAGAAGAATTACACTGGGGCAAAAGCGATGTATGATAATGTGGTTAAGTTTTCGTGGCCGGCAGAAGATTATGCAACATTCCAGCTTGCAATGCTTGCGGGAGTAAAAGAGCCGAAACAAAAGATAGCAATGATGAACACGATGATTAGAAAATTTCCTAAATCATCATTGACGACAGATGCAAATCTGGAAATTGCCAATACTTATATGGCTGACGAGCAGTTTAGAGACGCCATTCCTTATTTGAATAATGTAATTCAAAGCGACGTTAATGCTACTATAAAGGCAATAGCCAAGTTGAAACTGGGAACGGCTTATTACAACAACGATGAGAATGAAAATGCTTTAAAACAGTTTAAAGAAATTGTATCGCAGTACCCAAATTCGCTACAGGCAGAAGATGCGCTTGATAATATAAAAACTATTTATATAGAAGTTGGAAAGCCTGATGAATATGCATCCTATATGCGGGAAATAGGAAGACCACTAAATGCGGATGTAGAGGACGGACTTACTTACGATGCCGCCGAAAAATATTTCGACGATCAGAAACTGAATGAAGCTATCAATGCCTTCAATTCCTATTTACAAAAATTTCCACAAGGTGCTCATGTGTTAGATGCACATAATAATCTGGCCGAGATTTATAATACAAAGAAAGACTGGGATCGGGCATTGCAGCATTATGATTACATAGTAAACAATGCACCCAATCAATATGCAGAAAGGGCCATGCTGGTAGCCGGTCGTATTTCATTCTTTGAGAAAAAGAATTATGCAGCAGCAGAGCGTTATTATACACAGCTAAAAGAACTGACTACCAGCCAGGAAAATAAGCTGGAGGCAATGAGGGGCATTTTGCGAAGCCAATATCAACTTCAAAAATGGGCTGATGCTGTGCAAAATGCAAAAGACTTAACTGCGGCCAAAGGAAGCAGTGCCGATGATAAAGCACTGGCTAATATGGCTATTGCAAAATCGCTGGAGGCAAGCGGACAATATGCAGAGGCAATTACTAATTTTAAATCAGTAATACAATTAAACAAGGCCGGACTGGCGGCAGAGGCAAGGTATGGTATTGCTAATGGATATTTTGAGCTAAACAAATTGAAAGATGCTGAGAAAGCGGCTATGGAAACCATCAATAAATCCGGTTCTTATGACTACTGGATTACGAAAGCATACATTTTGATTGGTGAAATTTATTTTAAGGAAAAAGATTACTTCAATGCAAAAGCAACACTGCAAAGTGTAGTAGAGAATACGCTGAATCCCGAATTAAAAGCCGAAGCACAAGCGAAGTTGAATGAAGTAATAGCGGAAGAAAGTAAATCCAGTAAACTGAACAATTAAAAAGAAAGTAAATGAACAAAACTATTATATATAAATCATTCATTTTTGCATCCGTTATTTTGTGTGGTGCAAAAACAAAGGCGCAGAAAGACACTACAAAAAACGGTATTGATATTATCTCAAGCTTCAAACCGGTGTTGCGAGAGTCGGCAAAAATTAATTTTCCGGCTGCGCCGCCCGATGTGGATACCAGCAAGGCAAAACTGAACTATGATATTCCCAATCAGAATTTATTATTTGCCTATCAACCCGGTTCATTAAAGCCATTGGCGCTTGATATAGACACCGGTGGCCGTTTTGATAATAGCAGTTATGTAAAGATTGGTTTTGGAAGTTTACGTACTCCATTTTTGCAAGCCGGTTTTTCGTTGGGCGATGGGAAAACAGCGGGATTGAATATTTATGCTAAGCATGTAGGCTCCGACGGGAAAAGAGATTTTCAGAAATTTACCAATACTGATGTAAAATTCAATGGCTATTTTATTTCGGGCAAACATCAGATTGATGCGGCTGTGGGTATGTCGCAACATCGTACATATAAGTACGGTTATCAGCCGGCTTCATTGGTATTTGCTGAAGATTCACTGCGACAGCAATTTCAAACGATAAGTGGTAGGGTAGCTTTACACAATATTAAGAAAACAGCATTTGGACTTACCTATTGGCCCGAAGTAAAGATTGATGTGTTTAATGATAAATTGAAAAACGCTGAAAGCAATACAGTGCTTAATCTGCCTTTGCA
Organism: Bacteroidota bacterium; assembly: GCA_022708055.1. Lineage (GTDB taxonomy): Bacteria > Bacteroidota > Bacteroidia > Chitinophagales > Chitinophagaceae > JJ008. The sequence continues at coordinate 7,607 of JAKIZK010000075.1, read as the reverse complement.
GAAAACGATAGGTAAAATATTTACTGTAAATCTGGGAGTTACATTTGATCTTACCCGTTTTTCACCGAAGGATAAATCTGTAATCAACAATACGATGTATTATGTTTCACCATCGGTGTTGGTAAAAACTCAAAAATTTAATGCAGAATTGGGTATCAGACCTTCATGGGACAATAAAACATTTAAAATGTTTCCTAATGTGCTGGCGCAATTCAGCAGCGGCGATCAAAGATTCATGTTTCAGCTTGGCTGGACCGGTTATATAAGAAAAACAAATTATCAATATCTGGCTTCAGAAAATCCGTGGCTAAATGTTCCGGGAAGTTTAAAAAACACATGGATAGAAGAACGGTTTGCCGGATTTAAAGGTACAGCCGGAGATCATTTTAGTTATGCTGCCAAGGTTGGGTTTAATAAACTGAATAATCAACCGCTTTTCATCAATGATTTTGCGCCCGGAAAAGGAGCCAAATCATTTAATATCGTTTATGAACCACAGATAAATGTGGTAAATCTGGGTGGTCAGTTGGGCTATAATATTGGTGAAAAACTTTCATTGTTGACCGGATTGCAGTTCAATCAGTTTACAGGTTTAAAGTCAAACGAAAAAGCATGGGGCATGTTGCCGCTTGAGTTTAATACTAATCTACGTGTGCAAGTCATAAAAGATTTGTGGTTGAAAGCCGATGTTTTTGCTTGGGGCGGTGCACCTTATATGAAGAGCGATAGTACAGTAGGCAACCTTACAGGCGCTGCCGACCTGAATGCAGGTCTTGAGTTTAAGATTACTAAGAATCTGAACCTTTGGGCGCAATTCAATAATATTTTTAATAAAGAATACCAACGCTGGAATCAATATCCAACTTATGGGTTCAACTTTGCCGGGGGCATCGTATTTTCGTTTGCCCAAAAGAATAAAAAATAATGTTTGCAGCGCTTTATCGGTATTTGATTATTAATCATCAATTGTCGCTACCCGGAGTGGGACGTTTTGTGCTGGAAAGAACTTCGGCGCAGAGTGATTTTGTAAATAAACAAATTCAGGCACCTGCTTATTCAATATCATTACAACAAGACACTTTGCCGCACTCCGGTTCATTTTTCAAATGGTTGGGTGGGGCACTTACAATTTCAGAGCGGGAAGCCATCATAAAGTTCAACGATTTTTTATTTGACTTAAAAAAGCAAATAAGCGATGGGGCAATAGTGAAATGGGATCATGTAGGTGAGTTGAAAAAAGGTATGGGAGGTAAGATAAATTTTACTGCTGCTAATATTGAAACACCTGAAACTTCAATAATTGCCGAAAAAATAATAAGAGAACATGCTTCGCATACAATAAGGGTAGGAGCGGAAGAAAAATCATCGGTCGAGATGCAGGAACTACTTCAGTCTCCGGCAGGCAGCAAATCAAGATGGTGGATTTTGCCATTGATTCTTTTCGTGATTACGGTTGCATTTATTGTTTGGTATATGATTACAAACGGGTTTTCACCTGGAAATACAATTCCGCTGGCTTCAATTTTTCCGAATGCTCCGTTTTTAGCTTTATAATTATTTGACAGGAAAGAAACAAATGAATCAAAAAGTACATTATCAAAATTGTCCGGTATGCGGTTCTGATGCTATCGGTAAGGTTTTAACTGCCAATGATTACACGGTAAGCAATGAAAGCTTTGAAATATTTCATTGCAGCAACTGTCAGTTGCGTTTTACACAAGATGTGCCGGATGCGGCACATATTGGGCCCTATTATAAATCTGAAGAATATATTTCACATACAGATACTTCAAAAGGACTTATCAACAAGTTGTACCAGACGGTAAGAAAGAAAACATTAAAGTCAAAAAGAAAACTAATTCAAAAAGAAACGGGTTTGAGAAAAGGGCAACTGTTGGATATAGGCAGTGGAACAGGAGCATTTGTAAATGAAATGAAGCAGCATGAATGGATTGTAACCGGATTGGAGCCGGATGAAGATGCAAGAATGATAGCGAAAAAAAGCTATGGAATTGAATTGCAAAATATGTCGCTGCTATGGCAGCAGGAGCCTGAATCTTTTGATGCCATTACACTTTGGCATGTGCTCGAACATGTACACGAATTACAAGCTTATGTACAACAACTCCATAATTTATTGAAAAAGGATGGACGGTTATTTATTGCGGTGCCCAATTATACATCGGTCGATGCAGCAATATATAAAGAATATTGGGCTGCCTGGGATGTGCCTCGCCACTTGTATCATTTTTCGCCACAAGCCATGAAAGTACTGATATCGCAGCATGGAATGCAGATTTTGAAATACAAGCCTATGTGGTTTGATAGTTTTTATGTTTCAATGCTTAGCAGCAAGTATAAGCATGGAAAAGCGAAATTAGCAGGTTCTTTCTTTAATGGACTTAAGTCCAACTTTAAAGCAATGAACAATGTTCAAAAATGCAGTTCGGTGATTTATGTAATTGCGAAACAAGCCTAAAAAAATCTGAAACCACAACTAACTGTTGTAGTTAAAAATTATTATCGATCTCTGAACACTTTAATGGATGAGGCTTTGTCGTTCCATCCGGAAAATGAAAATCCGGATTTGGATGCAGTAATGGTGTAAGACTTGCCTCCAAAATTTTCTTGTTCGTATAGCACCACTCTATAACCGTCGGGCACTACTAAAGAACTTAAAGCATTATCGGGAAAACCTGCTTGCGACATGGATTTATATGTACCCGGTAATAATGTTGCGGACTGACCTTTGTAGTTGCCATCGGTGTAAATGATTACATCGCTTGTCGGAGGCATATTATTATTGTTGCCAATATATCCGGCCTCTTCAATAACGATTGAACCAATGCGGTTATTCAGGTTATAGTTCAGGCAGTTGACGGTGCCAGATAATAAACTACTGGAACCTGACATAGTTTCATTAGTAAAAACTTTTACTTTCAAATTTGCAGGTATTTCAACCGATGAAATATCGTAGCGGAACAATCCCAATTTATCGCCCTGATAATAGCCGGGTTGTAAACGGATGCTGTTGCCTGTGTAATTACAATCGGTATAAAAGGTGGCAACATTATTATTGCCAATATTATTGTTATTTCCCGGGTAAGTGTTATTGGGTTTGTATTCTATAACCAGTGAACGGATTTTGTCATTATAATTATCGCTGAGGCAGGATTGTGAAGCATCAAATGTTCCAAAATAACCGGAAGCATTATCGCTGGTGATGTATGCTCTTACTCTCAGATTACCATAAATGGCAAAGGAAGAAATGTTTTGATTGAAAACACCCAGTTCTGTTGCAGTATATGTGCCGGGTTTCAAGGTTTTGGAGTCACCTTTAGAATAACAATCGTTATAAAACACCACATAATCGTTTTGATTATATCCTGGTTGATAATTATTGCCCTCCACCACAAGGGAAGAAGCCTGATCACTCCAGGCAGCTTCCAAACAAGAGATGTTGCCTGTAAATGTTTTTGAATTTCCCTGAAAATCATCATCGGTATATATAGTAACCTTCATACCCGAGGGTATTTGCATGGATGATAACTGGTCGTTATCAATTTTCATTTGATAACGTTTATAGGTTCCGGGCTCTAAATAATATTGTTTTCCTGCATAGTTGCAGTCTTCATGCAGGGTTACATAGTTTTGGGCGGAAGCCGCAAAAAATCCAAATAGAAAAATTGATAAAAATAGTTTGTGTGGCATAAGAAAGGTTTTAAGTAATAAAAACAAGTCGCACAAAAAAAATGAAAAGTTGCCTGATAAAAATCAAAAAAATAAAAATCTTATCCGGCTTTATTAAAACTGACACATTCTTTTAATTCTTTATCAGTATAAGCCAGTTTATATTGTTTTAAAACATCATTAGGTACCCCATTCCATTGCGTAGGCGTATTACCTACATAGCCCAGATCTTTTACGCCCATTTCGGATGTGTAAAAACCGGTAGCCGTAAGGTCTCGCATCAGGCTGAAAAATTTAACACCTTGTCCCATTTCAGGTTTTGCTTTTTTGGGAAATGCGATTGCATTCACAACTTCCATTTGTTGTGTATTGCTGCAATCTTTAAATGAAAGATTATATGTTTTAAGACAATGCATATCGAGCCATCTTAATCCCCCTTTTAAAGGCACCTGATGATTGGGCATATCGTGTACAATAAATTCAATAAACTCCGGCACTTTAGCCTCCGATGCACTACCGCTTACGTCATCTTTTGGGATGATGATATCGGCCAATATGGTAATAGTGGCCATTTCGTGCGGCGTAAAAAACTTTTCCTCCGACAGCAATTTATTTTCATGCTTCAGTTCATCAGGATTGCGATCAAGATTGAATTTATTGTCTGCAACTTTATTTTCTTGACCATCTTTATTATTATCTGCTTTACAAGCCGCAATTGCCATAGGTGCTGCCACTGCACCGGCCGCAATGAGTTTTAAAGATTTACGTCTGTCCATATTTTAATTTTTACGGTTGTAGAAATGTAAAATGTTATAAATTATTTTTCTTTTTTTCTTCAATGATGTATTCGCTGGCTCTCATGCTTAATGCAAGAATGGTCCAGGTAATATTTTTATCGGCCTGCGATACAAACTGACCCCCATCTACACAAAAAAGATTTTTACAATCATGTGCCTGACTCCATTTGTTGAGAGCCGATTTTTTTGCATCATTGCCCATGCGTACGGTTCCTGCTTCATGAATGATTTCGCCCGGTTTGCTAAGTCCCCATTGATTTTTTTCATCATCATCTCCACCCCAGGTTATCACAGCTCCCATATTGTGCATCACTTCTTTAAAGGTTTCTTTCATGTGTTTAGCTTGTTTTATTTCATGCTCACTCCACTTCACATTAAATTTTAAAACAGGTATTCCGTAGCTGTCAACTGTATTGGGGTCAATAGCGCAATAGTTGCTTTCAAGCGGAATCGCTTCACCACGGCCGGCCATACCTACACCGCAGCCGTAGAAATAACGATAATCCTCTTTCAGCGAAGCGCCATAGCCACCGGCTTCTTTTTGTTTTCCTTTTACAACGTATTTGCCATTCAGGTTTTCAATTCCCCAGCTAAAACCGTAAGAAGGTTGCCCCATGCCGCCCCAATATTCAATATGATAACCACGAGGAAAATCTAATTTTTTATTATCAAGCCACCAGGGCGAGTAAATATGCATTCCACCTACACCATCTTCATTATATCGCTTTCTGTCAAATAACTGAGGAAGAATGCCACCCAATGCAGCGCCGGTAGAATCATGTAAGTATTTTCCAACAACATCGCTGCTATTGGCAAGACCATTGGGATGTCTTTGCGATTTTGAATTGAGTAAAAGCCTTGCACTTTCGCAGGCGCTTGCTGCTACGATAACCACACTGCCCGATACCTGATATTCCTGCATATCTTCTTTGTTGATATAGGACACGCCGGTTGCCAATCCTTCTTTATTCGTAAGCACTTCACGAGCCATGGCATTGGCAATAATATCTACATTACCTGTTTTAATGGCAGGCTTTATCAACACATTGGTAGATGAAAAATCAGCTTTGGCGATACTGCAATTACGATTGCACTGGCCGCAAAAAAAACAAGCGGCTCTTTCGGCATCATTTTCTATTGGCTCAGTTAATATAGAAAGACGGGAAGGAATTACCCTTACGCCGGCTTGTGTAGCAGCATTTTTTATAAACAATTCATGCAAGCGTGGCTTTGGAGGTTTTAAAAAAAATCCATCCGGATCATTTTCCAATCCTTCATTGGTGCCAAATATTCCAATCAATTTATCAACTCTGTCATAAAATGGTTTTACATCTTCGTAGCCAATAGGCCAGTCGTCGCCAAGTCCGTCAATACTTCTTCTTTTAAAATCATGTGGGCCAAAACGAAGCGATATTCTACCCCAGTGATTGGTACGGCCACCCAGCATACGTGCACGCCACCAGGCCCAGTCGGTGTCTTTTTCTTTTGTAAAAGGTTCGCCATCTATATCCCAGCCGCCATAGCAGGCATCAAAATCGCCAAAGGGGCGAAGCTTGGTAGAGGCGCCACGTCTTGGGCTATCCCAGGGATTTTTTAACTGTGTAATATTTTTTTGCGGATCATAATAATATCCTGCTTCTACAATACACACTTTTAATCCGGCCTTAGATAGTATATAGGCAGCCATACCGCCACCTGCACCCGAGCCAACAATTACAACATCGTATTGCTTAGGATTTTTCTTTATTTGAAAGTCTCCCATAATTCAAAAAGTAAGTTAGGTTTTGAGCAAACAATTTACAGGTTTGGGACGGTATCAGATAATTTTTTATTCCACTATTTCATTTAAAAAATGATCAGGCTTTTCCCTCGTCCACTCTTTTACCAATAAAATATCCGGCGGCTGCGCCACCCAGGGTTGCCAGCGTCATCCACAACAAACTACCATCGGCAGCAAAATAGCTGGCAACAAAAGCTGCAATAGCACCACCCAGTGCAAAAACAATTTTTGCGCTGCTTTTACTTTTTGATGCTTGCGATACAGAAGTATCATGTGCGTGTTTAAATGATTGAAGATGCGTTTTGTGTTTTTTTCTGTGATGAGATCTTGCCATTTGATTGCAATTTTATAGTGAAGAAAAAAAGGATAAGTAGTATGGAGATGTGACTAAGTTAAGCAATAAACAGATTAGATGAAAATTATGAATTTTAAAAAAGGCACTACGCAATTTTCTATTATATTGTATATTTATGCATCCTTTCTGCCCCTGTTGAAACTTTTTCCGCATCCTCATTTTTATTAAACCTTAAACCGACAAAAATGAAAAAGTTATTTATTAGAACAGAAGCAGGGGAGCAGGGCCCTTTTAGTTTTGAAGAATTAGTTGCACAAAATTTATCGCCGGATACTCAGGTAAGATGGGAAGATGTTTCTGATTGGGTTTCTTTCGCATCCATTTCTACTAATGCCGGTGCTGTTGTAAGTACTGCAACTGCAGCTTCCGAAGCACCACAAATAGCAGCAACTCCAAAACCTACACCCACTGCTGAAGTAAAGACAAAGAAAAAAACTGCCGGTGTATCCTGGATAGTATTATTGGCTGCACTGGGTGGTATTGGCTTTTTGGTTTATCAAAATATGGAGAAAGCAAAATCCGGAATGCCAAAGGTTGATCTGGCAGCAGATAGTACTTCGCTTGATCAATATTTGCAAGAAAACGCAGCTACCCAAAATAGCAATGATAGTAGTATGGCGGCCGACACCGCAGCGCCTGTAAATACCGAAACTACAAATGAAACCAGCACAGAGGCGAACACAAATGACCCGACTAAGAATTTACCTGCAAAGGATAAACCAACACTGACAACAAATTCAAAAACCACAACCAATACTGCTAAACAAAAGGCTGATGCTTTGAAAGCAAAACAAAAAGAACAGGAGGCCGCTATAAAAAAACAACAAGAGGCAGAAGCGGCTGCAATGGCAAAAGCCAGGAATTATCGTAATAACTGGGCAAGTTATATCACCATTGGTAAACTGGATATTAAAACGAATAAGGATGAAGGAATAGAACCTTTTGAAATACCGGTAAGAAATAATACAAATGCATTGCTAGAAAA
>JAKIZK010000074.1 GCA_022708055.1 Bacteroidota bacterium | reverse complement strand
GAAAGCCTTTATGCAAATATTCCGGGTATTAAAGTAGTGTCGCCCAGCAATGGTTATGACGCCAAAGGATTGTTGAAGCAGGCCATTCGTTTTGAAGAAGATCCCGTAATGTTTATGGAAAGTGAGCAGATGTATGGCGACAAAATAGAGGTTCCTGCCGAGGAGTATTATATAGAACTCGGCAAGGCAGACATTAAAAGAGCAGGAAGAGATGTAACCATCGTATCATTTAATAAAATGATGAAAGTGGCATTGGCTGCTGCCGATGAACTGGAAAAAGAAGGCATCAGTGCTGAAGTAATAGACCTTCGTACCATTCGTCCATTAGACTGGATGACGGTTTTGGAAAGTGTAAAGAAGACAAACCGATTGGTAATTGTAGAAGAGCAATGGCCGTTTGGGTCAGTATCTTCCGAACTGTCATACAGAATACAAAAAGAAGGATTTGATTATTTAGATGCTCCCATTCGTCGCATAACGGCTGCCGATGCACCTTTACATTATGCTGCAAATTTGGTAGCAGCAGCCTTACCCGATGTTCCAAGAACAGTAAAACTTGTAAAAGAAGTACTTTATTTGGTCAAATAGTTTTTAGTAATTCGTAGAATTACTAATCCAAAAATATTTTCTTATGACCGTGCAGCTAATTGAGATGGTATCTGCATCTTTGTAATGGTTTTTCATAGGATATTGGATTTTAAAACGAGGCTGGGTTTCTACCCGGCCTCTATTATTTTTCGCTACATAAGAAACGGCTATTTTTACACAAATACTTTAGCATGGCTGACCTGTTAATCATTGATGACGAAAAGGCAATCCGCAAAACTTTGATTGAAATACTGGCTTTTGAAGGATACAAAGTAGATGAAGCTGCTGATGGGGAAGAAGGCCTAAAAAAATTTAAAGAAAAAGCATTTGATTTGGTGCTTTGCGATATAAAAATGCCCAAATTAGACGGCCTGGAATTTTTACAAAAAGCCGGAGAAATTAATCCTGACGTTCCTATTATCATGATTTCGGGTCATGGCAATATTGAAACAGCAGTAGAGGCAGTTAAAAAAGGAGCATTTGATTTTATTTCAAAACCGCCCGACCTCAACCGCTTGTTGATTACCATAAGAAACGCAATGGACAAAGGCAAACTGGTTACCGAAACTAAAGTGCTGAAACGTAAGGTAAGCCGGGTACAGGAAATGATAGGTGCTTCTGCTCCCATGCAAAAAATAAGAGATACCATAGATAAAGTAGCACCAACGGATGCCCGTATTTTAGTTACCGGCGAAAATGGAGTAGGAAAGGAACTGGTGGCCAGGTGGATTCATGAAAAAAGTAACCGGGCTAGCGGCCCCATTGTAGAAGTAAATTGTGCTGCCATACCTACCGAGCTAATTGAAAGCGAATTGTTCGGTCACGAAAAAGGTTCTTTTACATCCGCTATTAAACAACGCATCGGAAAATTTGAAACTGCAAACGGCGGCACACTTTTCTTAGATGAAATAGGAGATATGAGCCTGAGTGCACAGGCCAAAGTGTTACGGGCTTTGCAAGAAGGAAAAATTACCCGTGTGGGTGCCGATAAAGATATTAATGTAGATGTAAGAGTAATAGCGGCTACCAATAAGGATTTGTTGAAAGAAGTAGAAGAAAAAAATTTCAGACTCGATTTGTATCATCGGCTTAGCGTTATTTTAATTCATGTACCATCGCTCAACGACCGTCGTGATGATATTCCTATGCTGGTAGATCAGTTTCTAAAAGACATTTGCAATGATTATGGAATTGCAACTAAGGAAATAGATGTTGCTGCTATCAGTTTATTGAAGCAATATAACTGGACAGGCAATATTCGTGAACTCAGAAATGTGGTAGAGCGTTTGGTAATTCTCTCCGGCAAAAGCATAACCGCCGATGATGTAAAAAATTATGTAATGCCTAAGTAATACAAAAATCAGCCTGTTTTTTACACCATTTAGCAAACTGTTTACGAATTTATACTCAACACTGGCAGATATATTGATAAATTTGCCCCTTACTAAAATTCTGGCTCATGCCCATTTCACATTTATTGATTGTTTACCTTATTGGAACTTTAATTGTTTTACTCCCCGCTCCGGGTTTTGCAAAGCTTTTTGCCAAAGCAGGCGTAGCTCCCTGGAAAGCATATATTCCATTTTACAATACATGGGAAATGCAAAAACTTACCGGCAGACCAAAGCATTGGGTTTTCTGGCAGGCCATTCCTGTGATTGGATGGTTTATAAGTCCGGGCATTTTTATCGAGTTCGCAAAAGTTTTTGGCAAGTTTGGATTGGGTCAGCACACGCTTGCTTCTATCGCAGCACCTTTATATTTTCCCTATCTGGCATATAAAGAAGATCCCAAATACATTGGCCCAGATGCGGTAAAAAAACACAAGAAGAAAGGCTGGCGTGAATGGGTTGATGCCGCCATTTTTGCGGTAGTAGCAGCTACTTTAATCCGCACTTTCTTTTTTGAAGCCTATACGATTCCTACGGGTTCTATGGAGAAAACATTACTGATAAAAGATTTTCTGTTTGTAAACAAACTAAGCTATGGCCCCCGTGTTCCCAATACGCCTTTATCGTTCCCATTTGTACACAACTATATGCCTATTGGCAATGGCAAATCCTATTCCGAGTTAATAAAGCTGCCCTACATTCGCTGGTTTGCATCGCCCGTAAAAAGGGGTGATGCCGTAGTCTTTAATTTTCCGGAAGGTGATACGGTTATTCATAGAAAAGGTTTTGAATCAGCAGTACCCTGGTACGATTTAAAAAACAAAAGCAAGTGGGGGCCTCCGTTTGATAATGTTTATTATGATGCAGGTGGTGGAAATTATCAAACGATCAGTGCTGCTGAAGTGCTCAATAATCCGGCAGAGTTTCCGGTAGTAGTACATCCGGTTGATAAAACGGATAATTACATTAAAAGATGTGTTGCTATAGCCGGCGATACACTTGAGGTAAGAGATGGTGATGTGTATATTAATGGTGTGAAAGAAAAAACACCGCCGCACTCTCAAATTAATTATGCAATTACATTTAAAGGGAGTGTAATTGACTTGGAAGAAATAAAAGATAAATACAATTTGCAAGATGATGATATCAAACGGATGTCCGGCAATACATATAACATACTGCTAACTTATGCCGGACTTGAGAAAATGAAAGCAGACAATATCATTGTAAGTGCCATTCCCGATTTGGAAACGCCGGAGGAAGTTTTTCAGAATCCTATTAATATTGGGAAAGTTGTTTTTCCTTATGATACCTTGCCCTCACATCGCTGGACCCGTGATTATTTTGGAAAAATATGGATACCTGCAAAAGGCGCTACACTTACCTTAACTGCCGAAAATTATTCAATCTATCAAAGAGTTATCAGAACTTATGAGAGAAATGATTTCTATATGAAGGATGGAAAATTTATTTTAAACGGGAAGGAAGTAAAAACCTATACATTCAAAATGAATTATTACTGGATGATGGGTGATAATCGTCACCAATCACAAGACAGTAGATTCTGGGGTTTTGTACCGGAAGACAGAGTTGTAGGCAAGGCATCCATGATATGGTTTAGCTGGGATGGAAAGCCCCGCTGGAGCAGGTTCTTCAAATTTGTAAGATAGCATTTGATAAACATATCTTTTTGGGTTTTGCAAATATTATTAATTTCACTATCTTAATGTATGGATAAAAAGAAATTTGAGTTTGCATACGAAGTGTATGATGACAGCAGTAAGCTGAATGAGCAAGATGCATGGTTGCTCAATGAAGCCAGACAGGTAACACAACAGGCTTATGCACCTTATTCCAATTTTCACGTAGGTGCAGTTGCCATTCTTGAAAACGGAGAAGTAGTAGCCGGCACCAATCAGGAAAATGCATCATATCCGGTAGGTACCTGCGCCGAAAGAGTTTTGTTAGGTACATTGGCTACATTACATCCAAAGGTACCCATTGTAAGTATGGCCATTAGCTACAATAGTAAAGAGGTAAAAAGCGACCACCCCATTTCGCCCTGCGGTATGTGCAGGCAGGCGTTGCTGGAATACGAAGGAAGAGTTCAAAAACCTATCCGGTTGATTTTGGGAGGAATGGAAGGTGAAATATTCCTTATTCAATCGGCTAGTTTATTATTGCCGCTTGCTTTTAGCAGTTCAGAGCTAAAATGAAAAAATACAGTCTCATTGTAATCCTGCATGTTCTCTTACCTTTAATAATTGGAGGAAGCATATACTTTTTTTTTTAGAAACCATACCTGGCTCAATTATTATATTTTTCAAAAAGATCAGTTTCTTATGAAGCCGCCCATCGGTTTCCCTTCTAAATTATTTTTGTATGTATTTCCAGATTTTTGTTGGAGCTATTCATTTACTTCTGCCACTCTTATTTGGGGGAAATTCTATCAAATTAGATTAAAATTGCTTCCATTATTAATTCTTTGCACGCTAATTATATGTGAAGCTGCACAAGTAATGTTCAAATCATATTTTACATTTGACTGGTTTGATATGATTGTAGCAATTTTAGCGTTTATTTTGTCTATGGCAAATATTAAATATTGGTCTTATGAAAAGAAGTAAGTATTTATTTCTATTTGGGATAGTAATTTTCTTTGCTTTTATTCTTATTGCAACAAAAAAAAATTTTCCTTGTGAAGGTGATTGCCAAATTGTTCACGATTTAAATAATGCAATAAGTCAAAACAGAACAGATTATTTTATAGGCTTAAGCCGTTGCAGGTATGGACAAGTCAATGATACGCTTTGTGTACATGTTAAAGATACTTTGGGAATTAATTGGTCAAACTTTGCCGATACTATCTGTCAGGTAGCTACACAGTATGGTTTATTGCAGCAAAAACTGATAATCACAAGTAGTAATATGGGTCAATTAGATACCTTACTTATTAAAAATTGCCCCTGATTAATCATTTCCGTAATATATTAAACAAATTCCGATAGTTTATAATTAGTCTTTTGATAATAAACCTCTCCCGGCTTTAAAATGGTATTGGGAAATGCGGCTACATTGACTGCATTGGGATGCTTATGCGTTTCAAGACATAAACCTGAAAATGAACCATATTGTGTATTGTTTTTTCCTTTCACATTGGGAATCCATTTACCCGAATAAAAATGAACAACCGGCTCGGTTGTAAAAACGTCAAGCAATAATCCTGTTGCAGTACATTTTAATGAAGCAGCATGTTTCATCTCATTTGTTGGATTGTTCAGCACAAAAGTTTTATCGTACTCGTCCACTTTTTTTAATCCATCATCCAACAACCGGAAGTCTTTAAAATCAAATGGCGTATTGTTTACGGTTTCCAATCTTCCTGTAGCAACCAGGTTGTTTCCTTGTTCCAGTATGTAATCGGCATCAATTCTTAATTCATGCTTGTGTATGCCCGGTGCTCCTCCATTCAAATTAAAATAACCATGATGGGTTAAGTTAACGGCCGTAGCTTTATCAGTTGTTGCTTTATATTGATAACTCAATTCGTTTTCATCGTTTAGTTCAAAACGAAGGGTTACTGCTAAGTTTCCCGGATATCCTTCTTCGCCATCTACACTTGTATATTGTAATTCCAGATACAATTCCGGAGCATGACCAAACCCCACAATGTGCCATAGCTTTTTATCAAATCCTTCAATGCCTCCATGCAAATGATCGCCATTCCTGTTATCAGTCAACTGAATGGTTTTTCCTTCTAAAGGAAATCCTGCATTTGCAATCCTATTTGCATATCTGCCAACGGCTGCGCCAAACCATGGATAATTTTCAAGATAGCCCGGCGACCAGTAATCTGCTATGGCATCAAATCCCAATACCACATCCATCACCGTTCCGTCTCTTTTTTTTATTTTGTGCGATGTGATGATAGCTCCATAATTGGTTATACTCACTTCCATGCCCTGTGCATTGCGCAGTGTAAACAAATAAATATCTTCACCTGTAGAATGAGTAAGCAGCCATTTTCTTGTTATGCGATTCATCCTTTAAAAGTATTTTAAAAAACATGAAGACAGCACAATTGAAACAGGAATTCCGCAATCGTTTTCAATACGAACCCGAGCATTTTTTCTTTTGCCCGGGACGGGTAAATTTGATAGGGGAGCACTTAGATTACAACGGCGGCAGCGTTTTGCCATGTGCTATTTCAAGAGGCACCTATCTGGCCATTGGCAGAAATAAAGAAAAATTATTTCGCTTTCAATGTCTTGATTTTCCTGAAACAGCGACTTTGCATTTGCAGGAATCTTATTCCAAAACAGGTACGCAATGGTTCAATTATCCATTAGGTGTTATCAATGCGTATCTGGCAAATGGTCATAATCTTTCCGGTCTTGATATGTTGTTTAGCGGAAATTTGCCCGTTGGGGCGGGTTTGTCTTCCTCGGCTTCTATTGAAGTGCTTACGGGTTTTGCTCTATCATCTATTTATGGAATTGAAATTGATAGAAAGGAAATTGCTTTATTGGGTAAACAAGTGGAAAATAAATTTATTGGTGTCAACTGTGGTATTATGGATCAGTTTGCAGTGGCCATGGGAAAAGAGCATGAAGCAATACTTTTAAACTGTGATACGCTTGATTACGAATATCTGCCTTTTTACACAGATGATTATGTATTAACCATCATCAATTCCAATAAACATAGAACGCTGGTAGATTCAAAGTATAATGAGCGATTCACGGAATGTGGCGAAGCGCTTGGCATTTTAAAAAGAAAACTGGATGTCAATACTCTTTGCGACATTGACCCGGCAACATTTGAGATATCTGAAAATGAAATTAAGGATCCTGTATTAAGAAAAAGAGCACGGCATTTGATTAGTGAAAACCAGCGTGTAAAAGATGCCGTCATTGCATTGCAAATGAAAGATATGTTCACATTCGGAAAATTGATGTATGCATCGCACCAATCATTAGATGAAGACTATGAAGTGACAGGGGTGGAGCTGAATACAATTGTAGATTTTTGTAAATCATTTTCGGGCTGCATAGGCGCCCGAATGACAGGAGCCGGTTTTGGTGGTTGTGCTATTGCATTAATAAAGCAGCCAAGATTTACTGCATTTCAAAATGAGCTAACAGTTGTTTACGAAAATAAAATGGGATACGCACCGGAAATTTTTTCAGCAACTGCGGCTGCTGGTGTTCGGGAAATTAGCAGCTAAATCTGTATTCCTTTTCTAAAAAGTTTTCCAAGCTTTTTAATAAACAAAGCTGATTCATGGCTCGGTCAAAATTGTGCTCAGCGTATTTTGTTTTATAATAAATATCGCCATTCAGATAGTCGGTAATAAAACGGAGTGCCTGCATGTAAATGATCAGCAAGCCTGAGCAATGAAAATGTTTTTTCTCGGCAGTTGTAAAAGATTTTTCCATCACAGCATAATAACCATCTGTAATAGCCTGATAATATTCTTTGCGAATGTGCAGGTTTTTAAAATCAATACTGTTTTCATCAGCCGAGCAGGCCATGCTACGTATCAAATCGCCGGGGTCGGAAAAAAAATAGCCGGGCATGGTAGTATCCAGGTCAACCGGACAAATTACTTTTCCTGTTTTTTTACTGAAAAGCACATTAGAAATTTTTGCATCATGATGAACGACTCTTTGTGGAAAATCGGCATAGTTCGCTATTTCATCATACATCTTTTTGTATTTGTTTCTGCTTATCAGATCTTCCGTTATGACATGCGCCTTTGCTTTTCTTTCAGCTACATTGCTTTGCAGTGCATCTTCAAACTGCTGGTAACGATAGTTGAGATTGTGAAAATTGGGAATGGTCTCAAAAAGCTGGTCAACATTCATATCATCAAATGCTGCCGAAAATTTTGCAAAGCAGATGGCAGTTGCTTTGGCCTGTTGTGGATTTTGTGCAATGGAAATTGAATAGCCGTCTTCTACAAATTCAAAAGCACGCCAAAAATCACCGTTTTTGTCTTTATATAAGGATTGCTCCTTTGCAAATTCTCTAATGTATGGAATCCGGATGCCGGTAAACTCCATTTCTGCATAGGTAGATAAATAGGTACAGTTATGCTGAACTTGCGCTGGGTTTTTGAACACCTGTGTATTGATTTTCTGTAACAGAAAATTGGTTTTCAACTCGCAAGTCACCTTATAAGTATTATTGATTAGTCCGTCGCCAATGACAGCAACCGTTGTGGTGCCGGCTTCATGATAGGGCAGGCCCGGTGTATAGCTGTTAAAAGCATCAATAACTTCCTGCGGTACATTAGGATTCATCAGGCTTTAAAAATAAAAGGAATGTAGCTGCGAAATGTCTTCAATCGTTTGCGGTAAATTGTCAATGAATCCGGTCTCCACGTACCGTTAAATTACTAATGATTTTTGCTTCGTATTGCAGCCATTCGCTCCAGCGTTTTCTTACTTTATCTTTATCAATGTAGGTTTCGGCCAGTTCTATAAAAATGGTGTAGTGTCCTGCTTCGCTTTCCATAAATCGGCGATAAAAATTTTGCATATATGTATCGTTCAATCCTTCGCTTAATCTTTTAAATCTTTCGCAACTGCGGGCTTCTATCAAGGCCATTGTCAATAACTGGTCTAATAATCGGCCTTCGGCATCGCCCCCTTTCTGTTGAAAATCTATAAGGGCGGCTACATATTCATCTTTTCTTTGCTTTCCCAGTTTCTGATTTCTTTTATGTAATTCGGCAAGTACCAGCCTGAAGTGGCCCCATTCCTCGGTAACAATGGGCGATAGTGCAGTAACTAATTTTTCTTTTGAACTATATCGTTGTATAAGTGAGATACATGAAGTGGCGGCTTTCTGTTCACAAAAAGCATGATCGGTAAGTATTTCTTCAATCGACATTTCGGCAAGATTTACCCAGCGAGGATCGGTGGGTAATTGTAGCCCCAGTATATTTTTTGTGTCTTGTGAGTAATCCATTTATCAAAAATAACTGATAGGCGAAAATGAAATTGAACTTTCTAATGTTATCAACAGTGGCTACATTGAAATACAGGTACCGCTTTTGTTTGGTTTCATTTTATTGAATGAATTGCTATTTGTACTGATACAAAACAAAAGTACCTTACCGATTTGTGTGAAAATCACAGTACTTTTCTGAAAATCAAGGACTAACGAGCCATAATTGGGTGCAAAAAAGATGCTCAAGCTTTTTGTAGTTAGCGTTTTCGGCCTTACCTTTGCGGCCTTAAATATTTGATAGAAAAAATCGGATGCCCCGAGATGAAAATTTCGGTAAACTTAAAAAACAAAAAAAGATGCCTCTAACAAAAGAAAAAAAAGCTGAAGTCATTAACAATTTTGGTGGCAAAGCCACAAACACCGGGTCTATTGAAGGACAAATTGCATTACTTACAGAAAGAATCAGTCAAATCAGTAGTCACCTTCAGGTAAACAAAAAAGATTTCTCAACGCACCGCGGCTTGATGCAACTTGTAGGTAAGCGTAAGCGCCTGCTAAACTATATGCAAAAGCACAACCTGACCGGCTACCGTCAGTTGATTGAGAAACTTGGTTTAAGAAAATAATCCCTACTCCTGCATTGGAGTTAGGAATAGATTTTATTTCTAAAGTTTCTAAATACAGAAATTAAGATATAAGCAATTCCCAACTCACACAGATGTTGGGAATTATCATTTTTGTTCAGTTAGTATTAATCAATATAAAACAATCAATTACTCTTTAGTTCTAAAAGCTGAGAAGCAAAATTTTGATTGTGGAGATAATACTGATAACTGTTTAAAAACCGGTTACAATAAATTTTACAAAGGGCTTTGCCCAAAAAAAATAATTTGATATGTTACAACAATCTATTCGTAAATCATTTGATATTGGCGGCGGCCGCATGGTTACTATAGAAACCGGTCGCCTTGCCCGTCAGGCCGATGGCTCCGTTACAGTAAGCCAGGGCAATTGTATGATACTGGCAACCGTATGTGCCAATAAAGAGCCCAGAGAAGGGCAAAGCTTTTTCCCATTGTCGGTTGACTATCAGGAAAAATTTGCATCAGCCGGTCGTATCCCCGGTTCGTTTTTTAAAAGAGAAGCAAAATTGAATGATTATGAAGTGCTCACCAGTCGTTTGATTGATCGAGCATTGCGTCCTTTGTTTCCTGAAGATTATTTCTGCGATGTACAGGTATTACTAACATTGATCTCAAGCGATCCTGAAGTAATGCCAGATGCACTTGCTTGTCTGGCAGCCTCAGCGGCTTTAGCAGTTTCTGATATTCCTATCAAAGAAATTATTTCTGAAGTAAGAGTATCAAGAGTAAACGGAAACTTTATTGTAAATCCTTACCGAAGCGAAATGGAGAAATCCGATATGGACTTCATTATAGCAGCTACCGATAAAAACCTGATGATGGTAGAAGGTGAAGCCAAAGAATGTAGTGAGGCTGATCTGGTGAAAGCTTTGGAAATAGCACATGAAGCCATTCGTATTCAAGTAAAAGCACAGGAAGAACTGCGTGACCTGAAAGGCGTGAAGGGTAAAAGAGATTATACAAAACCGGCCACGGATGAAGCATTAAAAGAAAAAGTATATGCATTTGCGCAGCCAAAGGTGTATGAAATAGCCAAAGGACAGTTGAGTAAACATGAACGTAGCGATCGTTTTGCAGCTGTTCATGATGAATTGCAGGAATATATTAAGTCGGATTTGAAACTTGCAGAAGGAGAAGAGGTTCCTTCGCTTACAAAAAAATTGACC
>JAKIZK010000073.1 GCA_022708055.1 Bacteroidota bacterium | reverse complement strand
TGCAAATCCATCGTAAGTATTCTGTTAATGCCCGACGCCGTTATAAGATTAGCTATAACTTCAAAACTTATAGCTAATCTTATAACGGCGTCGGGCATTAACAGAATACTTACGATGGATTTGCATGCAGGACAAATTCAGGGATTTTTTGATATTCCGGTTGACCACTTAGATAGTCATGCAGTTTTTATCCCTTATATTGAGAGCCTTCGGCTTGAAAACCTTACCTTTGCCGCCCCCGATGTAGGAGCTACCAATCGCATCAGGGAGATTGCCAGCTACTTTAATGCAGAAATGGTTATTTGTGATAAGCATCGTAAAAGAGCCAATGAAATAGCCAGCATGGTAGTAATAGGAGATGTAACCGGTAAAGACGTAGTAATCATTGATGACATTTGCGACACCGGCGGTACATTGGCAAAAAGTGCAGGTCTTTTAAAGGAGAAAGGAGCCAGAAGTGTGAGAGCAATGATAACACACCCGGTATTGAGCGGAAAAGCCTATGAGAATATTCAAGGCAGTGTGCTGGAAGAAGTAGTGGTATGTGATACCATACCTGTTAAACCGGGATGTGACAAAATTAAAGTGCTGAGTGTAGCGGAATTATTTGCGGTTGCTATTCGCAATGCATTTGAAAACAAAAGTATCACCAGTTTGTTTATCCATTCGCAGCGAAAGGATGACAGCAAAAGAAACAGAGGAGAAGGAACCACCATTGGTGGATGAAATATGTATTTTTTAAACCATAAATAAATAACAAATGAAATCAATTACAATCGAAGGTAGTCTGAGGACCGGATTCGGGAAAACAGCCACCCGACAACTCCGCTCTCAGGAACTGGTGCCCGGTGTAATCTACGGCGGTTCACAAGAAATCAATTTTTCAGCTCCTGCAGCTGCATTTAAGAATCTGGTATATACACCCAGTTTTCAAATTGCTGAAGTAAAACTAGAAGGGAAAACCTACAGAACCATTTTGAAAGATCTTCAGTTTGATAAAATAACTGATGCTTTGACGCATGTTGATCTTTTGGAATTAGTTGATGACAAAAAAGTAATTGCTACTATTCCCCTGAAGTTTGTGGGTACTTCTCCAGGTGTAAAGGATGGTGGTAAGTTAGTTATCAAAATAAAATCATTAAAAGTAAAAACTTATCCCAAATATCTGAAAGAGCAAATTGAAGTAAGTATTGATAATCTTGAATTGAATGGCAATATACGAGTGGAAGATGTGAAGGCAGAAAATTTTGAAATTCTGAATTCTCCTCGTATTCCTATTGCATCAGTAACCATGACAAGGCAATTGAAGCAGGAAGAAGCTGCTGCAACTCCTGCTGCCGGTGCTGCTGCGCCTGCTGCTGCACCTGCAGCCGCTGCAAAAAAATAATTTCTTAAAAAAATTATATAACCCGTTTAGTGTAAATACTGAACGGGTTTTTTTCATTAATCCGATATTTGCACAACCATGAAATTTCTAATAGTTGGTCTTGGCAATATGGGTGATGAATATGCACATACACGTCATAATATCGGCTTTGATGTTGTAAATGCTTTTATTCTTAAACACAATGGAAGCCTGAAAAGCGACAGACATGCCTACAAGGCTGAGGTTAAAATAAAAGGAAAAACCTGTATTTGCATTTTGCCTACCACATATATGAATCTGAGTGGGAAAGCTGTTAAGTACTGGATGGATAAAGAGAAAATCGATTTATCAAATATAATGGTCGTGTTAGATGACATTGCTTTGCCCTTAGAGAAGTTAAGAATAAGACCATCTGGCAGTGATGCAGGGCACAACGGGCTTACCAGTATTCAAGAAGTGCTGGGAACTACTGATTATCCAAGGATGCGATTTGGTGTGGGAAATGAATATCCAAAAGGACGACAGGCCGATTTTGTACTGGGAAAATGGAAAACCAGCGAAGAGCCTATTGTAAAGCTAAAGATTGAAAAGTCAGTGAGTGCAATTGAAACCTTTGTATTACAGGGAATTGCTACGGCAATGAACCAAACAAATAATCAGACCTTTTCACTATGAGATATCAAATTCATTAACTACTTTAGCAGTCCGACCTTACCCGATGGCTATCGGGATATTTAAAATCCAATAGACATATTGAAGCAAGAATATATGGGATGAACAATGTTGCCCTGTATCCGATGTATTTAACAATAACACCCACCAGTTTATGAAAATCTTTTGTGTAGGCCGAAATTATGTAGCACATGCTCAGGAGCTGGGAAATGAAGTGCCTGCTGAGCCGGTAATTTTTATGAAGCCTAAAAGCGCATTGCTACAACCCAATGCTCCATTTTATTATCCGGAGTTTACAAATGAACTGCACTATGAATGTGAGTTAGTGCTTCGGGTAAGTAAGAACGGGAAATATTTACAGGAAAAATTTGCTTCTAAATATTATGACGCTGTAACAGCGGGTATTGACTTTACAGCCAGAGATATACAAAATGAACTTAAAGAAAAAGGGCTTCCATGGGAATTAGCAAAAGCATGGGACAACGCTGCTGTCATTGGTAAGTGGATTCCATTTTCCGAAATAAAGAATAAAAAGGATATTAATTTTTGCTTGTATAAGAATAAAGAACTTGTACAACAGGGCAATTCTTCATTGATGATTCACAGTTTTGATAAAATTGTCGCCTATATCTCAAACTATTTCTCCATCAACATTGGCGATCTGATTTTTACCGGCACTCCGGCCGGTGTAGGTGAAGTAGTAGTAGGCGACGAGCTGGAAGGATTTATCGAAGACGATAGTATGTTTAGTCTGGATGTAAAATAGGAATCATAACTTTCTGCAATGCAAGAGCTGAAGTAATTCAGGGCTTTTCTTTTTTGCAGGCGATCGTTTGCCTTAAATTTGCGTCAATGATGGATGCAACTCTCTTGCTAAAAGCGTTTAAGCTGATGTGTCAGGCCAAAGCAATGGCTGAAATTTATGAAGCAAACAGAGGCATTTGTAAATATGTACATTCTACATCAAGAGGGCATGAGGCAATACAATTGGCTACGGCATTTCAATTGCAACCGCAAGACTATGTAAGCCCATACTATCGTGATGAGAGCCTGATAATGGGTCTTGGCTTTTCTCCCTATCAGCAAATGCTGCAATTGTTGGCGAAAGGTGATGATATTTTTACCGGCGGCCGTGAATATTATTCGCATCCTAATTACAAAGGAGATGATAAACCCACCATCATTCATCAAAGCAGTGCAACAGGAATGCAGGCTATACCAACAACCGGTGTAGCACAGGGCTTACAATATTTAGAAAGGAATCTACCCGAAAAATTGAAGAAAGGTGATAATGATGAACTGCCGGTGGTTGTTTGTTCATTTGGTGATGCCAGCATTACCGAAGGTGAAGTAAGTGAAGCATTTCAATTTGCAGTACTAAAACAATTGCCCATTATTTATCTGGTGCAGGATAATAACTGGGGCATCAGCGTAACAGCAAATGAGGCTAGAACAATGAATGCTTTTGAATTTGCAGCAGGGTTTAAAGGATTGAACCGGGTGCAAGTGGATGGTAGTGATTTTGAAGCATCGTATAAAGTAATGAACGAAACCGTAGCATGGGTGCGGAAAGAACGTAAACCTTTTTTGGTACATGCAACAGTGCCTTTGCTGGGGCATCATACCAGTGGCGTAAGAAAAGATTTTTATAGAAGCGAAGAAGACTGGGCCAGGCATTTAATCCGTGACCCGTTTCCTTTGTTAAGAAACAAACTTCTTAAAGCGGGTATTGAGGAAAGTGAATTGCAAAGAATGGAAGAAGAAGCTGTAGAGTTTATTGCTGAAGAATTTTCAAAGGCAGTAGCTGCGCCGGAGCCTGATGCACATACTGTTTCTCATCATGTATTTGCACCTGATACGACTACCGAAGAGAAAGGTGATAGAAATACAAATGGCACCGAAAAAATAGTAATGGTAGATGCGGCTTTGTTTGCCATACGTGAAATAATGCAACAACATCCGGAAGCGATATTGTATGGACAAGATGTAGGCAAAAGACTGGGCGGTGTTTTTCGGGAAGCGGCTACACTGGGCGATTTGTTTGGCGATGAAAGAGTTTTTAATACTGCCATACAAGAAGCTTATGTGGTAGGCTCCTGTGTAGGTATGAGTGCCGTGGGGCTGAAGCCGATAGTAGAAGTACAGTTTGCAGATTATATCTATCCTGCATTGAATCAATTAGTGACCGAGGTTTCTAAAAGTTGTTATCTCAGTTGTGGCAAGTTTCCGGTATCTATGATACTGCGTGTGCCCACCGGTGCTTATGGTGGTGGTGGCCCCTACCATAGCGGCAGTGTGGAAACAACTTTGCTTTCAATCAAAGGAATCAAAATTGCCTATCCTTCCAATGCGGCAGATATGAAGGGATTGATGAAGGCCGCCTACTACGATCCCAACCCTGTGGTGATGCTGGAGCATAAAGGCCTTTACTGGAGCAAGGTGCCCGGTACTGATGATGCAAAAACCCCTGAACCGGATAATGAATATATCTTGCCTTTCGGCAAGGCGAATACCGTTGTAAAAGCATCCCCCGAAAAAATTGAGAACGGAACTTCTTGTGTAGTGATTACTTATGGTATGGGTGTGTATTGGGCAAAAGCCGCTGCACGGCAGTTTTCCGGCATGGTAGAGGTTATTGACCTCCGCACTTTATTTCCATTGGATGAAGAGTTGATTTTTGAAAGAGTAAAGGTACATGGTAAATGCCTGGTGCTGACAGAAGAGCAACAAAACAATTCTTTTGCCGAAGCATTGGCCGGCCGTATTTCTAAAAACTGTTTTCAATGGCTGGATGTACCGGTGGAAGTATTGGGTGCACTTGACCTGCCTGCTGTTCCTATGAACATGGGACTGGAACAGGCCATGTTGCCCAATGCGGAGAAAGTAGCTATGATAATAAATCAATTGCTGCGCAACTAATTTTTCAAGTCTAATTTTATCTGCAACTCATTCAACTGCTTCTCATCAATGGTTGATGGAGCATCCAGCATTACATCGCGTCCAGCATTGTTTTTTGGAAAGGCAATAAAATCGCGAATGCTTTCACTGCCGCCGAGGATGGCACAAAGCCGATCGAAGCCGAAGGCAATACCACCATGTGGCGGAGCGCCGTATTCAAAAGCACCTAACAGAAAACCAAATTTGTGCAGTTGCTCTTCTTTATTCATGCCCAGTGCAGCAAACATTTTTTCTTGCAATTCTCTCTGATAAATCCGAATGGAGCCGCCGCCAATTTCATTTCCGTTCAGCACCATATCGTAAGCATTGGCTTTGATGTTGGCATAAGGATGTTTTAAATATTCGGCTGCGTTTTCTATTACAGGATTGTTGCCTATCATAGTTTCTATCTGCGAAGGCTTGGGCGATGTAAAGGGATGATGACGGGCTACCCAGCGGTTGCCTTCTTCATCGTATTCAAATAAGGGGAAGTCTAAAATCCATACTAATTTATATTCATCCTTTTTGCGAAGCCCCAAACGCTCAGCCATTTCCAATCGCAGTTCGCTGATGGCTTTTCTGGTTCTTTCTTCGGCGCCGGCAAGTATGAGTATTAAATCTCCGGGCTGTGCATGGGCCGCTTCGGCTATGGCTTTTAATTTTTCTTCGCTGTAAAATTTATCTACACTGCTTTTGTAGCTGCCATCCGTATTTACTTTTATAAAAACCAAACCCTTCATGCCTATTTGCGGACGCTTCACCCATTCGGTAAGTTCATCGGTTTGCTTGCGACTGTACTCACTGCAGCCGGGAACAGAAATGGCCAGTACGGTTTCGACCTCATCAAATACTTTGAAGTCGGCACCGTTTATCAGTGCTGCATCATCTTTTTTCTCAGTATAAACCGTGGCAGGTTTTTTGAGATTCAGCAGCTTCATGTCGAAACGAATATCGGGTTTGTCGTTGCCGTATTGCCACATGGCATCTTCCCAGGTCATGCGGGGCACGGCTTCGGTGTAGTCTATGTTTTTTACTTCTTTGAAAATATGTTTTACCATGCCTTCAAACATATTCAATATATCTTCCTGCTCTACAAAGGCCATTTCGCAATCTATTTGTGTGAACTCGGGCTGACGGTCGGCCCGCAGGTCTTCGTCTCTAAAACATTTTACTACCTGATAATATCGATCGTAACCGCTTACCATCAACAATTGTTTAAATGTTTGAGGCGACTGTGGCAGTGCATAAAACTGTCCGCCATTCATACGGGAAGGAACAACAAAATCTCTGGCACCTTCGGGTGTGGATTTGATGAGGAAAGGAGTTTCAATATCCATAAAGCCCTGTGTATGCAAATAATTTCTTGCGGCACGGTTTACTGCATAGCGCAGCTCCAGATTTTTCTTTACTGCATTTCTTCTAAGGTCAAGATAGCGATACTTCATTCTCAAATCATCGCCGCCATCGGTATCATCTTGTATGGTGAATGGTGGCACGGCCGATTTGTTTAATATATTAAATTCGGAAACGATAATTTCTATATCGCCGGTGGGCAGGTTGGGATTTTTATTGCTTCGCTCGTTTACGATACCGGTGGCTTGCAGTACAAACTCACGTCCCAGTGGGTTTTCATCTAATTGTTTGGTATGGGCTTCGCCAAAAAGTAATTGGGTGATGCCGTAACGGTCACGCAGGTCAACAAATGTGATGGCGCCAAATTTTCTAACGGTCTGCACCCAACCGGCAAGGGTGGTTTGGTTTCCTTTGTGTTCTAATCTTAGCTCGCCGCAGGTATGAGTTCTGTACATAATTTTAATCTTCGCAAATGGTGAATAGAATTACGGGACGATGAAGTGAGTGACACAACAGGCGATGATAGTAGCAATGCTGCCGGTACCAAAATCATTTTTTTCCCAGAGCGGCAAAGATAACGATGCAGGGAGCTTTTGTCAAATCGTACTACTCAGGCATTGCGGGTGAGCAGTGAAGAGAAACGTTTGATATCTGCATCGGGCAGGATGGGAGTGTGATGCACGAGGTGCTGCGTGAGTTGGTTTGCAAAATAGGGAGCCAGCGAGCAGCCCTTGGTGCCCATGCCGTTTAAAATACCTATCTGCGAGTGAACGGGATGCAAACCTACGAAGGGCCTGCGCTCAAGCGTAGCTGGACGTATGCCGCAAATGTGATCTGCAATTTTGTAGGGAAGTTTTAAAAAGTTTTTCAAGGTAGATTCGGCTTGAGTTTTAAAAGCATCGGTAGGCAGCTCATGTGTGAAGCTCCACTGATAACTGGCACCCAGCCACCAGAGATGTGGTGTAGCTAAGGGCACGAGCACCATTCCTTTTTTATAAATATGCGTGGGTGGCAAATCGGGAATTTCAAGAATGAGGGCTTCGCCTTTGTTGGGTGCAAAGGGGAGTAGCCGAAACCAGAGATTGGTAGTGGCGGCATTGCCATCGCAAAAAATTATTTTATCGGCGGTGATGTTTTTATAATTGACTTGATGTTTGTGAATTTTTAAATCGGCGATATTGAATTTTTCTTCAAGCAGTTGATTGTTTTTTTTAAGCCGGCTGCGCCAGGCGGGCAGTATGTTTTGAAGATGGACGGTGTAGCAGGGCGCTATTTTTCCAAAGCCAAAATCGTATTGAAAGGAATGATGAAATTGGTTTTCGTTTTCTTTTAAAGAAACATATTGATTGTCTTCGTTTACTCTTTGCTCAAAGCTGAGTCGCATTTGCGGATTGGGAAAAAAGTCGATAATATCTTTTTGTGAAATTGCATGGATGTTTAACTCTTGTCCCAGCGTTGTATAAATATTCCGGACATAGGGTAGCAGTTCATCGGCCATCCACACGGCTACATGGCGGCGGCCGGTAACGGGGTTGATGATGCCGGCGGAAAGCCGGGATGATGCATGGGGTGCATGATCGTCTATAACGAGGAAAGATTGATTTTCTTTTTGTAAAAAATAGGAAAGCCAGGTGCCGCTGATGCCTTGCCCGATGATTAAGCAGGAAATGTGCATGGTGCAAAAGTAAGCAGGTGGGGGGAATGGAAGTGGGGAAAGTGGATTGGTTAGGAATTTGGCTTTTGAGAGGTGAAGGTGGGGAATAAGGTGATGGGGGGATGGTAATGAGCGAACAAATAATCTAAAAGTAACATCAAATTACTATGGATTTCTATAGACACTGCTTACTGTATTCAAATAAGCATTGTGATTTTTTGCCAGCATCATCTTCTTTATTATAAAAAGTATCCATCCATTTAAAATCTTGATCATCCCATGAAACAGTAATCTTCCCAGTTTCATTTCCTAAAAAATATATAATGCAGGCTACCCATGCCGGAAGATAAAAGACCAATACATTAAATACAGCATCAGTTCCGTTTTGTAAATTCAGACTTTTTTTATATATCATTAGCTGTTGATAATGCATCAAGCACTTTCAAGTTAAATCTCAATTTTTTTGATTAATCAGAATTTGATGCCCACAAATTTCATTCTCTGTTATTTTATAAATACTATCTATTTTAGTAAAAGTAATGTAAGAAGAATAGACTTTTTCTTCTATAAATTTAGGGACTCGTATTTTCAATTTATTATTCGTCTGTTTAACAAAAGGGAAAATCTTGAATT
The DNA here is from genome assembly GCA_022708055.1 of Bacteroidota bacterium. Classification (GTDB taxonomy): domain Bacteria; phylum Bacteroidota; class Bacteroidia; order Chitinophagales; family Chitinophagaceae; genus JJ008. Next base: position 2,446 of record JAKIZK010000073.1, on the reverse strand, counting down.
CATTTTGCGCTGCTAAGCTATCCGATGGAATATGGAATAAATAATTTCTATAATAAAAAACACCTCCTTTTATTTCTTTTATTGTTCCTGTTTCTAAAAGAATTAATCCAATGGCTTGTGCCGGAGATAAATGAGCATCAATTGAAAATAAAGGTCTGCCATTTTTATACATTATCCCAAATCTAAAAGAATATAGATATTTAAACCTGACATCAAAATAATTACATTTTTCGCTTAATAATATAACAGAATCTAAAATCGGATAAATACTTTTATCTACAATGCTATATTCTGACAATTCATAAAAAGTGGTATCGTTTATTACTGAAGAAAGATATTTACAATAGGAATCGCTATAAATATTATTCTTTGCAACTTTCCTTTGTGTGCTACAAGAAAAGAGTAATGGAACTACTACAAAGAACAATGTATTCAATTTGATGTTTTTCATTTTTTAGGTGGTTTTATTTCATCTCCCTTTACATTAAACTCTCTTGTGATACCATTGGAACGTAAGTAAATTTTGAAGCCATCAGCTTGCTTTTGAGACCACAACTTATATGCTCCTGTATCACCACTTGCATTATCAACAGCACTATTACCCTTGCTTGAGGGATACCATGCATTATCCTTTGGATGGTTGTGTGTGTGGCTTAATAATTTAAAGTCAGCAACAAGTAAGTTTGATACTAAATTTGTTACATACAAAGTTCCTGTTACATTTCTGTATGCGTGAGTATTACTTCCCATAATACTATAGTTTCTTTCGTATTCTTTGGTTCCAGGAACTCCAAGTCCCTTATTCACATAATATCCTAAAACATGACCGTATTCATGTGCAGCAGTTCTGTAACTGGATTCCTCTAATTCATTTACATTAAACTCAGAAGCATCTAATTCATCATTAAGTTGAGTATGGGAATTGTGTATTCCATCAATAGAAAAGAAACTCATGGAAGCATTAAGAGTATTATTGATAATATTTTGTATTTCTTCAGGATTAACACCACAAACAGTTACATTAAAAAAGACATTTAAACCTGTTGAGCCAATACGGCCAAGCCTACCATCTCCTTTTTCAACAGGGTTATTCCAATATGAATTAATAGCTTCCTGAATTTTTGATGCAAAATATTCAAGAGTTGACTTACTCTTTGAACGGCTATACACATAAATATTAGATGTAACAACTATTCTGTTTTTATCTTCGTCAAAAGATAATATGGCACCACTGATACCGCCTCCGCTTGCGCTTTCAGTAAAGCCTCCATTTCCACGATGATTAGTATTCTCAAATTCTGTCCAGTTGTGTGATCCAAGTATTTGTTCCCATATCATTTCCCATTTTAAACAACCTCCCAACACTCTATTCCCACTCGCCCTTTTAAACCCCGTCAGTTCCTGATACCCTCCCTGTTCCTCATTCATCGCCACTGCCTTCATACCATCAGGGTCAATAAAGCGTACCGGGTTGTTGTAAGCGTAATTGTAAGGCGTCCATCTTCTGCTGCTTTCAGCAAGCGGGTCTATCACCATCCATCTCCCAAGCTGGTTATCGTACTGCCTGGCGCCGTAGTCGTACCAATCTAATCCACTACCATCGCTAAACTCTTTGCTTTGCTGTTCCTTTCCATTGTACTTAAAGTTATTGGCAGCACCGCCAAAGGATAATGCTTTTGAAGAAATTCCGTTCATCAGCAGTCCGAACGGATAATAATTACTTTCTTCTAAAAGCGGCCCCCGTATATGCGTTACCCCGCATCAAGTGTGGGGCAAGCCTGCAGGTTATCAAAGAACATCCCGATTTGCTTCGCTATCGGGACAAGCAATCTATATTCGGCGTCTCATTACTTACATAAATGTACAAATATCCGCTCTTACTTATTTCAACATTCGTTCTTGTATGCGTTGTATAGGAATTACTATAACTTACCTGTTCAAAGCCCATTTCGGCTAACAATTCTTTTCAGTTTTTCATTTAAATTATTGAAATTAGTGTCTACATAAAGTTGATACTTTTTGCTATTGAATGTCGTATTAGCCAATTTTTCTATGTCTTCCCAAGACATCCTGCCTCCTGAAACGCTTACCCCACTATTAATTTTTTTTGAATTTATATTAATAGTAAATGCGTATATCATAGAGCCTAATTCTTCAAATGTTTTATCCCCATTAATCGGCAAAGAATCCTTTGTGAATAATTCAACACTGAGCATTCTTTCTTTTTGATTAACATACTTAAATTTTAAAGGCCGTATATCTAATTCTCCAATTGAAAATAGCTTTTGAGAGGTAATTTCAGTTAATATAGAGTTACCATATATCTTATATAGCGACTCTATTCCTGCCTGATAGGCAGAATTAATGTTATAAATTTTCACAGAATCGAGGCATGTTTTTTCATAATCTCTGTATAGCCTTTTTTTAAATTTACGAATTTCGCTGG
>JAKIZK010000072.1 GCA_022708055.1 Bacteroidota bacterium | reverse complement strand
CGGATTGACACAGCGTGAACTTTTTTTGCGTCACATTGCACAAACATCCCCTGCACCGCTGGCTTTGGAAATTGTAAAAGCTGAGGGCTGCACACTTACTGATGCTTCGGGCAAAACATATATTGACCTCATTGGAGGCATCAGCGTTGCCAATGTGGGTCATCGGCATCCGGTTGTTATCGATGCCATACAAAAACAATTAGATGCATATTTACACATTATGGTATATGGCGAATTCATTGAATCGCCTCAGGTGCAGTATGCTAAGTTGTTAACCGAGCATCTGCCTCAAAATCTCAATTCAGTTTATTTTACAAACTCAGGGGCCGAAGCAGTAGAAGGCGCAATGAAACTGGCAAAACGAGTAACAGGAAGAACGCAATTGATTGCTTTTAACGATTCATATCATGGCAGTACCCAAGGTGCATTAAGTATCATGGGAGATGAATATTGGAGACAGGCTTATCGTCCGTTGTTGCCCGATGTATTGCATTTGCGATACAATCATTTTGAATCGCTCGGCGAAATATCAAATCAAACTGCCTGTGTTGTAGTGGAAACAGTGCAGGCAGAAGCAGGGGTTATAGCACCTGCTAAAGACTGGATGAAGGCACTACGAAAGAAATGTACCGAAACAGGAACCTTGCTGGTGATGGATGAAATACAGGCAGGCTTTGGACGCACCGGAAAGCTTTGGGGTTTTGAAAATTTTGATGTAGTGCCCGATATTTTGTTATTGGGAAAAGCATTGGGAGGCGGCATGCCATTAGGTGCATTTATTGCGGACAAACCACTGATGGATAAGTTTACCGAAAATCCGGTATTGGGCCATATTACCACTTTTGGAGGGCATCCGGTTTGTTGTGCAGCAGGTGCGGCTGCGCTCAATGCTTTGTTGGCTGAAAAATGGATTGATACTGTGCAACAAAAGAAAAATCTGTTTTTGTCATTATTGAATCATCCTGCTATCGTTTCTATACGCAGTTGTGGGTTGTGGCTAGCAATCGAGTTTGCGTCTTTTGAAAGAAATAAAATGGTGATTGATTATTGCATTTCAAATGGTGTATTGACCGATTGGTTTTTATTTGCTCCGCAATGTATGCGTATTTCGCCTCCGCTCATAATTACTCAGGAGCAAATAATTGAATCATGTGAGGTGATATTTCAGGCGTGTAACAATTTTTAAGTTTTTATCTTTAATATATGTTGCAGCGTTTTATTTTGATACCTCAGTTTTTGGAGGAATTTTTGATAGTGAATTATGAAAACGAAGAATAAGACTAAAAAGAGTTTTGACACAGTTAAAACATTTAGAGAGATTAAAGACAAAATTTCCAAAGAAATTAAAGGAATGAATTTTGAGCAATTGCAGGCATATCTTGAGAAAAGGAAATTAAAAACAAATAAATCTTAGATTGATTTTGTGAATTCAGAACATAATGAAAGAATCTGAATTGATAACTCCATGCTTGAGTTAAAGTAAAATTATCAGCCCAAATTGTATTGTATAGAATTGTTTCTATTTCCTCAACCTCCCCGGATTATTCTTTATAAAATCATCCCAGCCTTTTACACCTTTAGTTGATTTGTCTTTTATGCCGCTACATTGAAAATGATGACAGAGCGCTACGGCCACTGCATCGGTAGCATCATATTGCTTTGCATTTTCTTTAAATGATAAAATAGTTTGCAGCATTTTCATTACCTGTTCTTTATCAGCATTACCATTTCCGGTTATGGATTGCTTTACTTTTCGCGGAGCATATTCAGTTACTTCCAGCCCGTGGCGCATGGCGGCTGCTATGGCCACACCTTGTGCCCGGCCCAGCTTCAACATACTTTGTACGTTTTTTCCAAAGAATGGTGCTTCAATTGCAAAATCGGTGGGCTGGTATTTGGTAATGATTCCGCTTACAGTATTAAATATCAATTGAAGTCTTTTATAGCTATCTTTTATTTTGCCGGGTTTTAGTACGCCCAATTCAAGCAGCGTCGCTTTAGTACGCTTCACCACAATCAATCCATAACCCATAACCAAGGTGCCGGGGTCAATTCCAAGTATTATTTTGTCTGGCTTTTGCAAGGGGAATGTATTTTTACAATATTACAACTTTAATGAAGCAGAGCCGAAATAGCAAAATCTTTATAAATTACTTTCTTGGTCCATTATTGTTTGTGTGGCTTTTCTGGTCTATTTACCAGCAGATAAAAAAACAACCTGATCTTGAAACTGCATGGGAAGGCATTCGCCAGTCATTTAATAGTCTGTTGATATGGAATATTGTCGCTGTTGTTCTTTTGATGATCGTCAACTGGTCTATCGAATCTGTCAAGTGGAAAATAGCTGTGCGCCCGATACAGCAGGTTGGTTTTTTAAAAGCATTCCGGGCAGTGCTCTCCGGCGTTTCATTTTCAGTCAGTATGCCCAACCGGGTGGGGGAGTATCTGGGCCGGGTTTTATATATGGACGAAGGCAACCGGCTGAAAACAATTTCAATTACCATTGTTTCTAGTATCAGCCAGCTTATTATTACACTGTTTATGGGTTGTGCAGGGTGGCTTTTTATGAAGCATGTTATTATTGAAAAACAACTTGTCTCCGCGATATGGTTTGATGTAATACTCTATGGAATGATAGCTGCTACAGTTGTTTTAACACTATTTTATTTCCGCTTGTCGTGGATAATAAAATGGGTGGATCGTTTGCCGGGCAGCACCCGGTTTGCCTATCTGGTAAAAGCTTTGGAAGATTTCAATGCAACATTGCTGCTGCGGCTGCTGTCATTATCCGTACTCAGGTTCGTGGTTTTTATTGTACAGTATTACCTGCTATTTCGGTTATTTGAAGTGGATATTTCATGGTGGCAGGCTTTTTGGGCAGTGAGTGTTTCATTTGTAGTAATGTCCGTGATACCTTCCATTTCTTTGATTGAACCACTACAGCGGGGAACGGTGATGGTGATGATTGTAAAACTTTTTACTGCCAACACAATTGGCATAGGATTTACGGCTATCGGTATCTGGTTTATCAACCTGATTGTGCCGGCAGCCATTGGCAGTTTACTCATTTTAGGAATAACAAAAATGAAAAAATGAAACGAATCAAATTATTCGAACTGCTGGCACTGAAACTGTTCAGCTTTTCCAAACAAACAAATTCCCTAATGACGCAGGATAATTTTTAAGCTATCCGCAATGTATCTTTTAATGCGGAAAAAATATGACTGTGTGGGTAACAGGTGTTATGAATCATATTCAGGTAAGAGTGGAAAGCTTACTGGGGGTTGGAAAGGTAAAGACTGATATGATGCGCCATAATAACCTGCGGCACACCATTACTTATCTTGTAAAAAGGAATTGAATTGACATCTAAATTTTTCAAATCTTCAGAATGAATTTAAACCGTTTGATTTTTTTTTTGAGGGGGGGGGGTAAACCCTCTAACAAATCATATACAGATATTTTGTACAAACTAGCAATTTGCTGCAATCTTTCCACGTCTAATTTTGTTTCTCCTCTTTCCATACGGGAATAAGTATTCTGCTCAATATGCAGGTTGATGGCCACATCTTCCTGAGAGAAGCCATGTTTTTTTCTCAACAACTTCATATTATGGCATATAGTTTTTTTTATTTGCGTTTCCAAGAAATAAATGTTAATAGGCCAAAAGTAAGAACCAATATAACATTCATTCGTTTTTTATCCGAAAAACGGATAGAATTATCCAGAAATCGGTTAGGGATTTATATGTCTTGTAATGAAATTGCTTTTGATATTTTATTTAACCTAAAATTAAAAATTTATGAGAAAAAAATTAATGTTACTAGTTTTTGCAGTGGGTATTTCCATTTATTGTTTAGCAAGTACAAGTGTTATGTCATTATCTAAACATTTACCAAAAAAACATGGATTTGTCTTCAAAAAAATTTCAAAATTACCATGGGGATGGTACACTACTGAAGTCTCTTTTTATTTAACTTGTGGTATAGCTTGGGACGGGAGTGTAACTCAATGGACAAATCATTACGGGTTAACTACAGAGGAGTTCAACGCTGCATGGCGATTAAAAAATCAAGCATTATGTGGTGTGTGGATACCATATTAATGGAGTTGAATTACTAATTTGAAGCAGACTGAATTGAATACTCAAAGGCTGTGAAAACTTTTTGCAGCTTTTGAGTATATGAATTTGTCGCAAAATTAAAGCACAACTATTTCTATGTAAAAATCGTTAAATGAATGATGTCAAAATTTAAACCTTGGATTGCCTTGCCAGTTATATTCGTTTTTTTTTCAAGAAAAACTGAAGGCCAGGTTTTGGATTCTTCTTTTTTAAAGGCTAAGTATAATTTCTTGTACAGGCCAGATAGTAACTCTTTAACCTTTTTCAGAGAGGACTTACTGATTTTAGAAGCTGGCCAAAAGTTTTCAAAATTTTGGAGCTACAACAATATGATTCTTGATTCAGCAATAAACGCACAACTTAATTCGGGGGGGGCAGTTGATTTAAGAGGGATTCCACCTGGTTCAAGTAAAGTTTTTTTCAGGAACAATAAGACTGGTGTTTTTACCATAAGAGATGAATTAGGATTATATACTTACCAGTTTGCAGATAGTGTTAAAGACTTAAAATGGATCATTAAAGCTGATACTGCCACTTTTTTAGGTTATAAATGTGGTAAAGCTAATACTACATTTAGAGGTCGGGATTATGAAGCTTGGTTTGTCCCCCAAATTACTCTTCCCGTTGGTCCACACTTGTTTACTGGGCTTCCAGGGCTTGTATTAAAATTAAAAGAACAAAAAGGTGATTTTGAATTCAATTTAGTTTCTCTTGAATTCTTGAAAGAAAAAAGGCCAATTTTGTTTGAGATCAAAAAAACCACATTGGTAACAAGAAAAGAATATAGGAAATTAGTAAGATTTATGATAGATAACCCTGATGGTTTTGCTGCAAGCCAGGGAATGATATTTCGTACAAAAAGTATTGATGGAGTAACAAATCCACCACCCCCGCCAAAACCTCCATATAACCCTATTGAATTAGAGTAGGTGTATTACGAGAACAACCAAAATGAAATTTTTTTTAACCCTAATATTTATTTACACATCAATTTTCGGGTCAACACAACCGTTAATAATAAAAGGGCATACACAGACCAAAAAAGGCGAATCAGTTGCTACTACTATTACCCTGCATGAAAAAAAAACAAAGATCATTCTTGCCTTCACATTTAGTGATAGTGATGGACACTTTGAATTAAAGTTTAATCCAACCAATAGTGATACCCTAGAACTAAAAGCTGCATTATTAGGATATGGTAGTCAAAGCCTTTTTTTTATCCCCGGACAAAAAACCGATTTTCAGTTTTCACTATCACCAGAAGCTATTACCCTACCAGAGGTGAAAGTTGCCGGCAATCCTGTTTGGAAGAGAAAAGACACCATTAATTATCAAATTAGCGAATTCAGACAGCAACAAGATCGTGTAATAGGCGATATAATTGCTCGTTTACCAGGGATTGAAGTTTTGCCTGGCGGTCAAATTAAATATCAAGGAAAACCGATAAATAAGTATTACATCGAAGGGTTGGATTTATTAGAAGATAGATACGGCATCGCAAATAATAATATACCTGCTGAATCGGTGGAGAAAGTGCAGGTCTTGGAGAACCACCAGCCCATCCGTGTGCTAGACAGCATTTCCTTTAGTGACCGGGCAGCTTTAAATATTAGGCTGAAAAACAGCGCTAAAATGAAACTGATTGGCCGTGCCCGGTTTGGTATTGGATTTTCACCACTCTTAAGCGAAGATGAACTAACAGGCATGCTATTTAAAAAGAAAATACAATTTATCAATACTTATAAATACAACAATACCGGGCTGGATAATACCCGTGAGTTAAACTCACATAATATTAATGATTATATCAATGCCCTTCAAAATGGGAGCATCAAGTCGGACTTGGTTTCAATTGGCCGGCCCGGCCCACCTCCTATTTCTCAAAAAAGGTATTTATTCAATAATAATCATGTTGCTTCGATAAATCAACTTGTACCGCTGAATGCAACGTATCAGATAAGAGTAAATGCAGCTTTTGTAAATGACTATCAGAGTCAGCAAAGCAGTGTAATTACAAAATTTTATTTACCTGCTGATACCATTTCCATCATTGAGCAGAATAAATTTCACAGTAACCTGAATGTGCTACAATCTTATTTATCATTAATGACCAACTCGCCAAAGTTTTATATGAAAAATACTCTGAAATTTCAGAGCTGGTGGTCTGCTGAAAAAAACAGACTGTTAACAATTAGTGAAATTAATCAGAGGTTAAGCAACCCTTTTATTAATCTTTCAAACGATTTTAAACTGCTTAAAGCAAAAAAAAAATATATTGAGGAATGGGCTTCTTATCTTGGATATGTTTCGCTTTCACAAAGCCTGAATGTAAGGCCGGGTCAGTATGAAGATATAGTAAACAACAACCAGCCTTATGATGCATTGATACAGATTGCTTCGCTTAAAACGTTTTATACAGACAACAATTTATCTTTACGTAAACGAAAATCAAAAATAGTATCACAATATAAATTGGGGTTTAATGTCCAATTTCAGCATTTATTAACTGACTTAATGATAGATAACTTAGGCATAAAGCAATCGGTGGCGGATACTTTTCAAAATAAATTGAACTGGCAACGGTATAGGGTTTATAATGAGAATAGCTGGTCTTATGAAAATAACAAGTGGCAGATTTCTTTTAGATTACCACTTAATTATACAAAAATTTATTATAAGGACACTTTATTAAACATGAAATCAGGAAAAGAAGCTTTTTTTATAAACCCAGAGGCGTCAATAATGCTTCAGCTTGATCCAAAATGGAATATAAGTGTTTTTGCTTCATACACCAAGGACTTTGGAGATATTTCAGGAATATCCAGCGGGTATATGTTAAAAACTTACCGTAGCCTGGCGAATAATAATGCACCGCTTGCCGAAACCTCGTCATGTAATATTTCTGCATCGCTAACTTACAGAAACCCGCTCAATGTTGTTTTTTTTAATACAGGGATTATATTTTCAAGAATTAAGTCAAACCTTTTGTATAGCCAGCAATTTAATGGTAATTTGGAAACACTAACTGCATTTCTTCGGAATAATTATGCAAACAGAGCAACTATTTCGGGACGATTCAGCAAGTATATTATTGACTGGAAAACTTCAATTGGTTTTAACTATAGTTATTCGTTTGGCAATCAGCAGCAGTGGCAGCAAAGTGATCTTTTGAATTTCTCCAATAAGAATTTTACTCTCGGGACAACAATTGCATTAAAATTATCTTCAAAACTCACAGCAGATTACAACGGGTCATATTTTACTTATTTATTCAAATCTCAACTAGTGCAAACGGCTACTACTATTCAGACAGCCAATCAAGATATTTCAGTGAACTATTTTCCAACAGCCAGATTAATTTTAAAGGTGTCAGCCGAGCATTATTATGTCAATAACAAATTTTCTCCTTCTCATAATTATTATTTTGCAGATGTGAATTTAAGATATAAGCCTAAAAAATCAAGGCTTGATTACGAGCTAACCTGTCAGAATTTGCTCAATACAAAGGCTTTTACAACAATTTTCTTGTCGAATAATATTGAAACGGTATCTGAATACCAAATCAGACCAATTCAGGCTCTTTTTAAAATCAATTTTTCGTTTTAAACTTCTTCCAGTTTGAAAAACGCTTTGGGCCTTATTCCTTTTTCAGTTTGTTGCAAGGTGCAACATTCGTTTACCGGATCATGTTCAAAAAATAAAATGTAGTCGCCCTCTAATGCTTCCTGAAGAAATGCTTTCTTTTCATGCAGTGTAGTTAATGGAAACATATCATAACCCATAACATAAGGCAGCGGAATATGACCTGCTGATGGGAGCAGGTCAGCCATGAAAACAATGGTTTTGTCTTTATATTTTATTTGGGGCAGCATCATACTTTCCGTATGGCCGCTTACAAAACGAATAGATATATTTTCAGAAAAAACTGTCGAACCTAATTTGCCATCTTTTGTTTCGCTGGTTTCAATAAACTGCAACTTGCCCGATGCTTCAATCGGTAAAATATTTTCTTTCAGAAAAGAGGCTTTCTCTCTGTCATTGGGATGCACCGCCCATTCCCAGTGTTTTTGATTGCTCCAATAAGTTGCATTTTTAAAACTGGGAACCAGTTTGTCTCCTGCTCTGCTTATGGCGCCGCCACAGTGGTCAAAGTGTAAGTGGGTGAGAAAAGCATCTGTAATATCATCTCTGTGAAAGCCATATTTTGCAAGCGATTTGTCCAATGTATCGTCTCCATGCAAATAATAATGACTGAAGAATTTTGCATCTTGTTTATCTCCGTTGCCATTATCAATAAGTATGAGCCGGTTACCGTCTTCAATCAATAAACATCTCAATGCCCAGGAGCATAAATTATTTTCATCGGCCGGGTTTATTTTATTCCAAATGCTTTTGGGCACTACGCCAAACATAGCACCGCCGTCCAATTTGAAATATCCGGTATTGATAGTATAGAGCTTCATGAGATGATGATTTTTATGGCATTTTTATTTTTTATACTTTAATGCCCAGCGTGTAAACAACAAAAATAGTAAGGACAGTATAAAGAAAACCATTAATACCAAAACAGCATTGCGCTGTGTACCGGTAAGCTCGGTTATTATGCCAAAACTAAACATGCCAATAACAATGGCCACTTTTTCCGTTACGTCATAAAAACTGAAAAATGAAGCTGTATCCTTGGTTTCGGGCATCAGCTTGGCATAGGTGGAGCGGCAAAGCGACTGAATACCACCCATAACAAAGCCTACCACCGTTGCGAGTACATAAAATGCGACACTGTTTTTGGGTGGCAAATAAAATGCGCCGATACAAATGCCAATCCACACAGCAATGCAGATGGTTAATGCAAAAAGGTTGCTTGTCCTTTTTGATAAAGCTGCAATAGCAAATGCACCTGGTATCGCTATCAGCTGTATAATTAATATCGCAATGATCAGGCTTTGTGTTTCAATTTGTAATTCACTTTTGCCATATAGGGTGGCAGCCAGCATCACCGTTTGCACACCCATGCTCACAAAGAAAAATGAGAGCAAAAAGCGTTTTAAAACGGGTAATTGTAAAAGCTGAAACGCTACTTTTCTTAATTCTTTATAACCGTTTCGCAGGTCGCCGTATTGGTTGGCTTCACCTGCCGCCACCGGCTTGGGCATACGGTTGATGGCATAGTTGCCAAAAGCAAACCACCAGATACCCACTAAAAGAAAAGATAGCTGAGAAGCAAAACCGCTGCTGATGCCCCACATATCGTTTTTTAAAATCAAAACAAAACTTACTAACTGTAAAAGCACACTGCCTACATAGCCATAAGCAAAACCTTTTGCACTGATGCGATCTCTATCTTCCGGTGCAGCTATTTCGGGTAAGTAGGAGTTATAAAAAACCAGACCTGCCCAGCTGCCGATGCAGGCAAAAATCATACACAGAATACCCAGCCACAAATTTGACTTATCGAAAAAGAACATGGCGCTGCAGGCGATGCTGCCCATCGTCATAAAAAAACGCAGAAATCTCTTTTTGGTTCCTTTAAAATCAGCAATGGAAGAAAGTAATGGCAATATGACTGCGATGATTAGAAAACTAAAAGCAAGCGTATAATTGTACAGTGAAGTATTCACAAACTCACGACCCAAAAAAGTAATTGTGTCCTGTTTTGTGTTTTCATTTCCATCGCCGGTAATGGCTTCAAAGTAAGCAGGAAAAACGGTGGAGGTAATAACCAGATTGTACACACTATTGGCCCAGTCGTACATGGCCCATCCGTTCACTACCTTTTTAGAAGCTGTCTGCATTCAGTTGGTTTTAGTAAATGTAGGAAAGCTGAAGCAGAATTATTCAATCACTTTTGTAAACAATAAAATCAACAGTGTGATACCTGCCAGTATGCGGTACACTCCAAAAACTTTAAAACCATAAATTTTCAGATAATTAATAAAAAAACGAATAGCAAGTAGGGCAACCAAAAATGCTACCAAATTTCCGGTAAGGAAGGCAATTGTATGCTCCTGTGTATCGGTTACTAATTTGTATCCCTTGACCACAACGCCTTCTGAAGTTGTCCATTTTTTTACAAACAAGGTGTAAAAAGATGCGGCAAACATAGTAGGTACTGCAAGAAAAAAAGAAAACTCGGCAGCCAGATTGCGTGTAAACCTTTGCGACATACCGCCAATAATGGAAGCGGCGCTGCGACTTACGCCGGGTATCATGGCTATCGTTTGAAAGAGTCCTACTGTAAATGCTTTTCCATAGCTGATTTGATCATCCGATTCTAATTTTGGTTTCTGAAACATTTTATCAATAAACATTAAAACAACACCGCCTATCAACAAGGAAATAGCAACAACGGTGGGGCTTTCCAGCATCTTATCTATCTGGTCAGAAAATAAAAAACCCAATAACAAAGCCGGAATAACACCAACGATCAATTTTGCATAAAACTGCCAGTTGCGAAATTGAAAAAACTTTTTTCCATATAAAACTACCACAGCCAGTATAGCGCCAAACTGAATTGAAACTTCAAAAAGCTTGGTAAACTCATCGTGCTGAATACCGAGTAAAGAGCTGGCAATAATCATGTGGCCGGTAGAGGATACCGGAAGAAACTCGGTAAATCCTTCTACAACGGCAAGTATAATAGCTTCAGCGATTCCCATTTGTATTGAAATTTTTTTGTAAGCAGCAATATTAATAAACAAGGCGATACAAAATTGCATCGCCTTGAAATCTTATTGCATTATCGCCTGTCAGGCATTGTTTGTTTTTGGTTTTTTGAAAATAGCATACATCTCCACTACCAGCCCAATTAAAATAAGTATGGGTGCAATGGTAATACGACGTGCACTATACACCGATCCGCTGTCAAATACATTGGGATCCACATTGCTTCTGCCGCCCGACATTAAAAACATGCCCAGCGCAATAATGACAACCCCTATCAACATCCACAAATAATTCTCTTTGCCAAACATAGCCGGGCTACCAGTTTTACTCATGATTCAATTTTTTTGGAGCTACAATATAAAGAAAAGTCGCAATGTTGAGGTTTAC
>JAKIZK010000071.1 GCA_022708055.1 Bacteroidota bacterium | reverse complement strand
TACAGCTCAATTAAGCTGGGCTACTGCTTCAGAACAGAATAACAAAGGATTTTATATTGAAAGAATGAGTAATGTAAGCGATGGTTGGGAAGAAATTGGATTTGTTGCTTCAAGTGCGCAGAATGGCACGAGTTCACAGCAAATTTCTTACAGCTATAACGATCCAAACAATAGTAAGACCGTAACACAATACAGATTGCGTCAGGTAGATCTTGATACTAAGTCTAAATACAGTGATGTTAGATCTGTACTGGGACTTACAGAAAGTAAAGGTTTGCTTGTTTATCCTAATCCTTCTGAGAATGGCACTGTAAATATTGTCTTTAGCGAATCAAATGTGATTAGAGATATTGCAATTATAGATTTGAGCGGAAGAACGCTTAAGCAAATGAATGGAGTTGTAAACAATAATATTAGAATAGATAATTTGCAAACCGGTATGTACACGCTACGAGTTGTTGTACCTGCAACCGGTGAACAAATGACGGAGAAACTGGTGGTGAACAAGCGTTAATGCTCAAGGTTTTTATTAACGAAAAAAGGGGCAACTTTAATGTTGTCCCTTTTTTTTATTAATTAGTTAATATAATTATTGCCCGCTTTCTGTGGCTTTCTTTTTTACATCTATCAATTCCAATTCAAAGATTAATGTAGAACCTCCGGGAATAGCCCCATTATCATAGATGCCATAGCCCAGCGTATAAGGAATATATAATTTATATTTTGATCCTACCGACATTAGCTGCAAGCCTTCAGTCCAGCCGGGTATTACCTGGTTTAAAGCCATAGTTAACGGGACACCTCTGTTGGCTGAAGCATCAAACTCGGTACCATTGATGAGTGTGCCTCTATAATTAGCAACAAAAGTATCTAACGTAGTAGGCTTGATTCCGGTTCCTTCTGTAATTACTTCATACTGCAAACCGCTTGCAGTTGTTTTTACTTCTTTTCTTTTCGCATTTTCGGCCAAAAAGACTTTTCCAGAATCTATTCTTGATTTTGCTTTTGATTCCTGAAGTTTCATCATGTATTGGTTTAGCAATGTATTCGCAGCTATATCCGTTATCAATGTCTGCTTTTTATTCATGATATCTGTAATGGCTCTTGAAAAGGCTGTAGTATTAATTTTTACATCGCCAAAGCCTTGTTGTATAATATTGAATGCTGACATTTCGCCCAAAACATAACTGATGGAATCATTATAGTTTTTTAACACCGGATTTACTTTGGGAGCTGTTTTTACAGGGGGTTTGAGAGGTGTTTTTGTAGGTTTAGTCCCCGGTTGTGCTGAAGCTGATAAGGTTAAGGATAACAAACTAAAAATTGTAATTGCTTTTTTCATTTTTTATTTAATTAAGTTTCAAAAATAGGGATGAATTAATATTTGTTAATGTTTATTGAATAACAGTCTTGTTAATTTACTATAGGAATTGTGTTTTTCGTGAAAAATTCAAAGGGATAGGAGGATCACATGTTCGGGGTTTCTGGCGGCAAAGCCGGATATTAAGTTTTTGATGGTGCTATTTTCCTTGTAGAGTGTCAACAATGGTTTGAGTTTCTCAATTTTTTCAATTGGAAAATCAAAAGGAATATAACCCATGCCATAAAATTTTCCATCACATACCAGAATGCAGGATTTGTCATTTCCATTTAACCCTTTGTCAATAATGGCAAAACCTTGCTGCGACTGCAGTTCTTTACAGGCTTTCTTTACCCTTTTATTGTATTGTGCAGGCTTTTCTTTCTTTTCACAGGCACCTTTGCAGGTTTTATTTACGATTCCTTCACAGGCTATGTTGTCTTTTTGTAAGAAGCAAAGTTTTGGGCACAGTGCAAAATCTTTTACAAGTTTGCGAAGCATTGCATGACCTTCTGTTAAGTAATGAAATGTATGAAGCGGGTTCAGTCTTTTCCTGTTTTTGTCTATGCAAAATCGTTGATATCCATTTTGATCTTCATACAAAAAAATACCATATACATCCTCCCATCTTTTTTGCGACGCATTAAAAGCAGGCCAACGGTGCTTTATTTCTGCCGACTCTAAAATAAATGCCATCAACTCTGTTGCACATTCCTGATAGCTGATACTAAAAACATGACGCATAAAATTTTGCTTCTGCCGGCTGTCTTTATTGTTGCTAAAATGACTGTTCACCCGATAACGGATATTGGTTGCTTTGCCTACATATACTACTTTGCCTTTTTCATTGTGAAAATAATATACTCCGGGAGAGTAGGGGAGTGCGTCAAACTGCTCTTTGGGAACCTGTGGTGGAAGTATCCATTCTTTAGAGTTGCGTTGCAGACTTTTTTGCAAGAGACCCGCTCTGTCAGTTCTAAGAAGTAAATGAAAAATTTCGGCTGTGGCTGCACAATCTCCACCTGCTCTGTGGCGGTTATACATTTCAATATGCAATGAACGACACAAGTTTCCCAAACTGTAAGAGGGAAGCCCGGGAAATATTTTGCGGCTAAAACGAACGGTACAAAGTTTTTTACAGTTTAATGTAAAACCGGCAGCTTTCAAATGATTGAGTACAAAAGAATAGTCAAAGCTTACATTGTGTGCTACAAAAATATTATCCTTCAGCAGGTTGTAAATATTGGAAGCAACTTCTTCAAACTTTGGCGCATCAGCTACCATTTCGTTGGTAATTCCCGTAAGTGTAGTGATATAGTGTGGAATATGCATGCCGGGGTTTATAAGAGTCTCGAATTTTTCGGTTATTTTTTTTCCATCAGAAATCAGAATAGATATTTCTGTAATGCCATGTGCTGCAGCATAGCTTCCGGTAGTTTCTATGTCAACAATAGCGTACATGAAAAAAAATCAATTTTTGTTTTATGAATCACGAATTTCGTTACAATTATTTAAGAAAGCATGACCAGCGATAAATTTTTAATGTTTCAGAACCGGCTGGAAAAAGTGTACAGGCACCGGCTCAAACAGGCAAAACGATTGGGTATTAGTTGTTTTCGGGTTTATGACCACGATTTACCTGAATTTCCATTTTGTGTTGAACTTTATAATGATAAAATTTATATAGCTGAGTACAAAAGAAATCATAGCCTGACAGAAGCCGCACACGAAGAGTGGCTTACAAATAGTTTAAAGGTTGTGACGCAAGTATTTCTTCAGCCACGAGAAAATATTTATCTAAAACTAAGGCAAAGAAAACCGGGCAAACTGGGTCAATATCAAAAGCAGGAAACAGCGCAACAGGAAATTGAGGTTGATGAAAATGGTTTAAAATTTATTGTGAACCTCAGCGATTATTTGGATACGGGCTTGTTTTTAGACCATCGTACCACACGCCAAATGGTGAAAGAAATTGCAAAAGAGAAAAGGGTATTAAATCTTTTTGCATATACCGGTTCGTTTTCGGTTTATGCTGCGGCAGGTGGTGCTGCCGAAGTAATAACTGTCGATTTATCAAACACCTATTTGAAATGGGCTAAAAAAAATATGGAATTAAATGATTTTTTAGATGATGCAAAGTACAAGTTTGTACAGGCAGATGTATTGCAATATTTGAAAACCATTCCTAAGCATTATTTTGATATAATCATAATGGATCCACCCACCTTCAGCAATAGCCAGCGTATGAAAAGTGTATTGGATATACAAAGGGATCATTCAGAATTAATAAACGATTGTCTTGCAGGATTGAAATCAGATGGGCAATTATATTTTAGCACCAATAATCGAAGTTTTGTCTTGGAAAGTGATAAAATTCAATCCTTGTTAATAAAAGATATTACCAAGCCAACAACGCCGTTTGATTTTGAAGGGAAGCTATTTCGCCGGTGTTATCTGATTCAGAAATAAAACCAATTTTCCACATATCCACAGCATGATTAGCTGAAACCTTACTAAAGAAATTTTTCCGTTATTTTTGTCATCAATCAAACCCTTTTGAATGAGTCATCCTAAAGGAAAACTGATTGCCATTGGCGGAGCAGAAGACAAAGGCACTGATTTAGAAACCGGAGAGATAAACAGAAACAATCTCAACTTTTTTGAACTCGGCATTTTGCGCCGGGTAGTAGAAGAGGCCGGCGGGCCGGCTTCGCATATAGAAGTCATTACTACGGCTTCTACCATTCCTTATGAAGTAGGCGAAAACTATCTGAATGCATTTGGAAAAATTGGATGCACCAATGTGCAGGTAATGCATATACGTAACCGGCAAGATACATTGGAAACAGAATTTCTGGAAAGAATTAAAACTTGCGATGCAGTTATGTTTAGCGGAGGTAATCAACTAAGATTGAGTGTTACAGATGGCGGCACCGAATTTCTTTCCATTTTAAAAAAGCGGTATCAAAATGAAAAATTTTTGATTGCAGGTACTTCAGCTGGAGCTATGGCAATGAGCCAAACGATGATATATGAAGGTAACGCTGCCCGTGCACATTTGAAAGGTGAAGTAAAAATTACTACCGGACTCGGGTTTATCAATTCAGTAATTATTGATTCCCATTTTGAAAAGCGTGGCCGTTTTGGAAGACTGGCTCAAGCTGTGGCTACCAATCCTTCTACAATAGGAATAGGGCTGGGAGAAGATACGGGTATGCTGATTACGGCAGGAAACAAAATGGAGGCAATTGGTAGCGGCTTAGTAGTAATTATTGATGGTCATGATATCTTACACTCAAATATTGCCGACATTCCTGATGGTAATCCCGTAAGTATAGAAAATCTAAAAGTACATTTTTGTGAAAAAGGAAATGGTTATCTGATAAGAGAAAGGAAATTTTTACCGGAAGCGAGCAAAGGATCTGTAATTATGAAACAGGTTGATTTAGAATAATTGCGAAGATATACATTGAAATTCTTATTTACAACCAAAGGGTTTAACATTTCATCTATTAAGCATTTACTAATCATTTTTAATTTTGGTCATGCAAAAACTATTATTACTGCCTGTTGCTCTTATTATTTTATTAGCTTTTAATACTCAAAATAAAACAAAGGTTATTTTCTTTGGCGACTCTATTACCAGGCTGGGGGTTGAAAAGGATAAAAAATCGGGGACGGGTTATATCCTTCGGCTGGATAGTATGCTGAAGCGTGAAAAAAAAGCTGACCAGTATGAACTTATGGGTGCCGGTATTGACGGTAATAAAGTATATGATCTTTATTTGAGAATGGAAGATGATGTGTTGTCAAAAAATCCCGATGTGGTTTTTATATATGTAGGTATTAATGATATTTGGCACAAAACATTACTGGGCACAGGCACTGACGCCGATAAGTTTGAAAAATTTTATCAGGCGATAATTAATAAGCTCAAATCAAAAGGTATTAAAATTGTTTTATGCACACCTGCCGTAATCGGTGAAAAAACGGATAATACCAATCAGCAAGATGGCGACCTGAACCGATACAGCGAAATCATTCGCGGGCTGTCTGAAAAAAATAAATTGCTACTGGTAGATTTGCGAAAAGATATTATGCAAAAATTGAAAATCATCAATACAGAAAATAAAGAAAAAGAAGTGCTAACCTACGATAGGGTGCACATGAATAATACCGGCAATCAGTTTCTGGCCGATGAAATGTGGAAAGCATTAATGCAAATCAAATAACTTTAATAACAAAATGGTTTTTCTTTCCTTTTTGAACCAGAATGTATTGATGATGAAGCAAAAAACTGCTGTTAATTATTAAATCAATTTTTTCTGCCTTTTTTCTATTTATACTAATACCGCCGGCCTGAACCATTTTTCTTGCATCGCCTTTGCTTTTTTCAATTCCCGTTTCTGCAAGAAAACTAACCACATCAATGCCGGCATTTATTTTGGCTGCAGCAAATTCAATTTGCGTTACACCATGCATCGCTTCAATATCCTCAATGGTCAAGTCTTCTGCCGGTTTGTCTTTTTCGGCAAATGCTTTAACAGTAGCCTGCAATGCTTCTTCGAGAGCCGCATTGCCATGTACAAATTGTGTAACTGCTGCGGCTAACTTTTTTTGCAACAATCTCTTTCCTGCATCTTTTTCATGGGCAGAAGCGAGTTCTTCTACTTCAGATTTAGATAAGAAAGTAAATATTTTGATCCATTTTTCAGCATCCTGATCACTTGCATTGAGCCAAAATTGATAAAAATGAAAGGGTGAAGTTCGGTTAGCATCAAGCCAGATGTTGCCACCTTCAGTTTTGCCAAATTTTCCGCCATCAGCCTTTGTAATAAGTGGATTGGTAAACACAAAAGCTTCGCCTCCGCATTTTCTCCTTATCAATTCGGCTCCGGTTGTCATATTGCCCCATTGATCGCTACCACCCATTTGCAGTTTACAGTTTTTGTGTGTGTATAGCCAGTAAAAATCATAACCTTGCATCAGCTGATATGCAAATTCGGTATAGCTGATTCCTGTTTCGCCCTCAATGCGTTTCTTCACACTATCTTTTGCCATCATATAATTGACCGTAATGTGCTTACCGGTATCTCTCAAAAAATCAATAAATGAAATGGATTTAAACCAGTCATAGTTATTAGTCATTTCGGCAGCATTTGGCAATGCAGGGTTAAAATCAAGAAATTTCTCTAACTGAGCTTTTACACCAGCTACATTTTTTTGTAATACATCTTCATTCAACAAATTTCTTTCCTCACTTTTTCCGCTTGGGTCACCTATCATACCCGTAGCACCACCCACCAGTGCTATGGGTTTGTGTCCGGCTTTTTGCAGGTGCACTAATAATAAAATGGGAACCAAGCTCCCAATATGCAGACTATCGGCAGTGGGATCGAAGCCAATATATCCTGCTGTCATTTCTTTATTTAGTTGATCTTCAGTGCCGGGCATTATATCGTGTATCATGCCTCTCCATCGTAATTCTTCTATTAAATTCATCGGAAATCGCTGATTTTTAGCAAAAATAGGACAGAAAGCCGGTGATTAGTTGCAATATTTTTCTAAGCCATTCGTTTTCAGCAATTAGTCAATTATTTAGTTATGTAATTATTAAATGAAAGACTAATTTTACAAGCAGCCCGTACGTATGAAAGCGAGTCTTATTTAAACGCTTATCGAAAACTTTCCGAATGAAACCTACCACTATCTGCCTTAGTCTGATGATGACTTTATTTTCATTGTCAGCATTTTCTCAATTCAGAAAATATTCAAATGAATTTTTAAACATTGGTGCCGGTGCTCGTGGCCTTGCTATGGGCGGGTCACAAGTGGCTTCTGTATCCGATGGAACTGCCGGATATTGGAATCCCGCAGGGCTTACCGGAATTAATGATTATGCACAAATAAATTTGATGCATGCTGAATATTTTGCCGGTATTGGAAAATATGATTATGCAAGTGTTGCATTACCCACTTCAAATAAGAAAAGAACATTGGGTTTTACGGGCCTTCGCTTTGCTGTTGATGATATCATGAATACTTTATTTCTGGTAGAGCCCGATGGTTCTATCAATTATAATAATATTCAGTCTTTCTCATCGGCGGATTATGCTTTTATTTTTTCAATGGCTCAAAAGCTTAAAGAGAGCGAGCATAAGAATATCCATTTTGGAATGAATGCAAAAGTGATACATCGCAGTGTTGGGAAGTTTGCTAAAGCCTGGGGATTTGGGTTAGATGCAGGGATACAGATTTGGCACAACAAATGGAAATTTGGCATCACCGGTAGAGACATCACTACGACTTTCAATGCCTGGTCTTTTTCATTTACCGAAAAAGAAAAGCAAGTGTTGTACCTTACCAATAATGATATACCTGTAAAATCTACCGAACTTACTGCGCCTCGTTTAGTTTTAGGTGTAGCCCGTGATTTTCAAATAAGTAAAAAACTGAGCTTACTTGCAGAAGCAAATGTTGATCTCACTTTTGATGGCAAAAGGAATACTTTATTAAGTGCAGATCCGGTTAGTGCCGATCCTAAGTTGGGGTTGGAGTTAAACATTAGTAATGTATTCTATCTAAGAGGTGGCATTAATAATTTTCAACGTGCCTTGGCCGATGGTGATACGCTGAATCAAAAAAGAGTCTGGATATATCAGCCCAGTGCCGGTGCAGGGTTTAAATTGAATAATGTAACGATAGATTACGCATATACCAATTTGGCGAATCAATCCAATCCTTTGTTTACACATGTTTTTTCATTGCGATTAAACCTGGTGCCCGACAAAAGGAAAAACCAATAATAACCGCAACCAGTTAAACAGAAACTCATGAAAAGATTTTTACTTCCGTTGCTTCTTTTTACCAGCCTGATGGCGCACTCACAGGCATATAACAACGAATGGATTAATTATAATCTCACTTATTATAAATTTAAAGTAGGTGCTACCGGGTTGTATAGAATAACGCAACCAGCGCTTGCTTCAATTGGGCTGGGTACTGCCCCTGCTGAGCATTTTCAACTTTGGAGAAACGGGCAACAAATACCGCTTTATACTACTATACAAACAGGTGTACTGAGCAGCACAGATTATATTGAATTTTGGGGCGAGGCAAATGACGGAAAGCCGGATTCAGCATTGTATGTGAATCGTGATTATCAATTGAATGATAAATTCAGTCTGGAAACAGACACGGCTTCTTTTTATCTTACTGTAAATCCTACAGGCACCAATTTACGATTTACACCTACGCCAAATAATTTGCCATCTGCACAACCTGCTGATTCCTTTTTTGTATATACAAAAGGGAAATATTATAAGGAACAACTTAATCCGGGTAAGGCAAGTATAGTAGGAGAATATGTTTATTCTTCAGATTATGACAGTGGCGAAGGCTGGACTTCTTTTAACTTATTTACCGGTTTGACAAAGCAAGAGCCTTTTCCTAATCTTTATACATATACCGGCCCAGGTGCTACCCCTCCAATTCTTAAAGTGAATGCAAGCGGAAATCAACCTCTTAATCCCCGATCATTTGAAGTTAAAATCAATTCAACGGTGATTGCTACACAGCCCATGGATTTTACGGATTACGTGAAAGCTTCGTATCCTGTTAATCCTGCTGATATTGCTACTGGTCAAGCTGATATATTTATTAAAAATCTAAGTCCGATAAATAATGACCGAATGGTTACGGCAACAATAGAACTGATATATCCTCGTCAATTTAATTTTGGTGGTTTCAATAATTTTGAATTTGTATTACCGGCTAATCCTGTAGGAAATTATTTGGAAATAACAAACTTTAATCATGGTAGCGTAAGCCCAGTGTTATATGATTTCACCAATAAAAAACGATATGTTGGTGACATTTCAAATCCTGCATTAGTAAAAATTGCACTTCAGGGTTCTACAGTTGCACGTAAGTTGCTTTTAGTTACTCAAATCAATTCATATCCAACCAGTGTAGTTTCTTTTGAACAAAGAAATTTTATCAATTTTTCTGTTGCAGGAAATCAGGGAGACTTTCTTATCATTTCACATCCTGCGATGACAATGGGTGAGAGTGGATCTAACCCGGTTGAAGAATATAGAGCCTATAGAGCATCCGCAGCCGGGGGAAGCCATGTAGCAAAAGTTTATATGATTGATCAGTTGATTGATCAGTTTGGATTTGGTATTAAAAACAATCCTATATCAATACTTAATTTTATCCGTTGGTCAAGAGCCAACTTTTCGGCTCCGGTCAAAAATGTTTTTTTAATTGGGAAAGGATTAAACTATCCCGCTTTTCGTGAAAATGAAAGTAATGTAAACATAAATAAACTTTCATTTATTCCTACATTTGGATCGCCTGCTTCAGACAATATGTTAGCAACAGATCCTATCACATCTGTTATCCCTCGTGTTTCCATTGGCCGACTGTCAACCATTTCACCTGCTGAAGTTGCAGTTTATCTTGCAAAGGTTAAAGAATATGAACAGCAACAAGCTTTTCAATCACCATTAATCAGTGATAAAGCCTGGATGAAAAATGTAATTCATGCAGTTGGATCAAGTGAGGAGAGCTTGGGAAATTTACTACTAAACAGTATGAATAATTTTAAATTAATTATTGCCGATACACTCTATGGGGCCAATGTAAATACATTTAGCAAAGTAACACCCGACCCCGTACATGAAAGCTCTAGCGAAGCAGTACGATCATTATTTCAAGAAGGGCTTGGATTGCTAACTTATTTTGGTCACTCATCCGCTTCTACACTTGAGTTTAATTTGGATAATCCTGATCAATATAATAATCAGGGAAAATATCCTGTAATGATTGTTTTAGGTTGTAATGCCGGAAATTTTTTCAATTTCAATACTCAAAGGTTGCAAATAAAAGAAACCTTGTCCGAAAAGTTTGTGTTGGCACCTAACCGAGGATCAGTTGCATATATTGCCAGCACCCATCTGGGTATTGTTCATTATCTGGATATAATGAACACGCATACTTATACAGAAATGGCCAGCGACAGATATGGCAAAACTATTGGAGAGATTTTACATGAATCCATTGTACAAACTACCGCTCAACAATCACCAACAGATTTTTATGCACGTTTTCACTGCCAGCAGGCTACTATACATGGTGACCCTTCACTAAAGTTGGATATCTCAATGGATAAGCCTGATTATGTTATAGAAGATCAATTGATAAAGGTAACACCCGGATTTATTTCAGTAGCTGAAACCAGTTTTCACGTTGACCTGAAAATGATGAATATGGGCAAAGCGATTAATAGAAATATTGTGATAGAGGTAAAAAGAACATTCCCTGACTTAACAACACAGGTAATTAGAAGAGATACCATCCCCGGTATTCGCTACATGGATTCACTTTCATTTGATGTACCTATTGTGACAACAAGAGACAAGGGCGTAAATAAAATAAGTGTATGTATCGATGCGGACAATGCGGTAGATGAAATATATGAAACCAATAATTGCATTACAAAAGATGTAGTAATTTATGAAGATGAGGCCAGACCGGTTTATCCATATAACTATGCAATCGTAAATAATCCATCTCAAAAATTATTTGCTTCTACTGCCAACCCATTCAGCAATGGAAAGCAATATAATATGGAAATAGATACAACCGAGCTCTTTAATTCGCCTGTTAAAGTAACCCGCAGTGTTACTTCTACCGGAGGGGTTATGGAATTTAATCCGGGTATTACATTTTCGGATAGTACAGTTTATTATTGGCGAGTATCTCCCGTGCCCAACAGCGGGCAACCGGTTTGGAACAAATCTTCATTTGTGTATTTAAGCAATAGCGGACCAAACACGAGTGATTTGGGATACAATCAATCTCATTTTTATCAGCATACTAAGTCGGCTTAC
>JAKIZK010000070.1 GCA_022708055.1 Bacteroidota bacterium | reverse complement strand
CAATTTGTTGAATCAGTTCCTGCATATTAAAAAGATTTAGAACACGAAATTAGATAGCTTTCATCAATTGCAAGTTAACTATTTGCTAAGTGCTGTGGCAGAGCGGAAAAAGATGTAAAAATTTTCAGGGCATAATAAGTAAACTATTTTCAGGCAAGGTTGTACCTTTAGACAATGAAAATGTTTTTTTCATTTTTGTTTTTGCTTATTTCGCTTTCTGTAAACTCGCAGGATGAGTTTGCCGCCACCTCGTTTTATCAGGATTTAAAAAAAGTGATTGCCGATGGGCAAGCCGGGTTTAGTACTTTCAAAGGAAAGGAATTGAAAAGTCAATACCCTGAATTTCAGGCTGAATATGAAATCACTTTGCCATTAGTTCCGGCAGATTCAGGCAAACTTATTTTTCCATTGGGTAAAGCACCTTATGCCGTTTATTATTTTGAGCCGTCAAAAAACAGGATAAAGACTGATCAAAAAGCTTTGAGTTTGCGTGATGCCCTTCAGACCGCTTTTGAGAAGCCATTATATGTGCGTACTTCAACTTATGTACTGGATAAGAAGCCTTTTACCAATTCATATTTTTTTGACAATGCGAATGAAGATAATAATGCAAATGCGATTTTCAGAACCTGCCTTTATTTTCAAAATGACAAGTATTACCTGCTATTGGAAGTGAGAGGTAAAAAGTAATCAATCGGCGAAAGCTTCCATCTCTTTCATTGTATAATGCGAGGAAACCGAAATTGTAATTATTTTTTTTTATTGCTCAAGAGCGATCAACTTCTCAAAAATTTTTTCATATTCGTTTTGAAGATTGACCAGCGCATCTGCCGTTTTCTGAAATGCAGCTTCTGTTTCTAAAAATTTATGTTTATCAGAATAAGTTTCCGGCGAAGCCAGCATTTTTTCTAATTCAGCTTTTTTGACAGTGGTAGCCGCAATTTGTTCTTCTATTTGCTGAAACTGTTTTTGCACTCTTTGTAATTCCTTTTTAGCCGTCTTATCTATTGCTGTATTTCCCTTTTGTATTTCTTGATTATTATCTCGTTCTACGTTAAGGGCTGATTTATGCTCAGTAGCTTTTGGATTCTCCTTTGCGGCTTGTTTGGTTTTTGCTTCCGATTTTTTATTTCCGGCATCAGCGGCTTTAGCCATTCGTTCTTTCCATTGTACCCACTCTTCGTAGCCACCTTTAAATTCTTTCAATTCCTGATTTACAATTTCCCAAATCTTATTGGCAGTCTTTGAAACAAAATAACGATCATGGCTTACCAGTATGGTGGTGCCTTCATATTTATTCAACGCTTCTATTAATAAATCGCAACTGTGCATATCCAAGTGGTTGGTAGGCTCGTCCAGCATCAAAAAATTAGCTTTGCTTACAATTACTTTTGCTAGGGCAACTCTGGCTTTTTCGCCACCACTTAGTACTTTAATCTTTTTATCAGCATCATCGCCGCTAAAAAGAAAACAGCCCAATAGGGAACGAAGCTCAAGTTCGGTCAACTGGCTGCCACATTCTTTCATTTCGTCAATAATTGTATTATTGATGTTTAATGCTTCTAATTGATGTTGCGCATAAAAACTTTCATCCACATTATGTCCCCATTTTCTTTCCCCTTCAATAGCCTCGGTACCTGCAATAATTCTCAATAAGGTAGATTTACCTTTTCCATTGGCTCCAATCAATGCAATTTTATCGCCCCGTTCAATTTCTGCTGTTGCGTTTTTGATTATAATATTTTCGCCAAAGGATTTTGTTACATTGGTGAGTTCGCATAAAACTTTTCCCGGTGTTTTATCCACTCTGAAATTGATTCTAATGTTGGGTCTTTCCAGTGCTACATCTTCTATTCTTTCAAGTCGGTCTAATTTTTTTATTAAACTTTGAGCCATTGCCGCTTTGCTGGCTTTGGCACGAAAGCGCTCAATCAATCTTTCATTTTGCCTGATATAGTCTTGTTGATTTTCAAAAGCCTTTTGCTGCATTTCTATTCTGATGGCTTTTTCTTTCTCAAAATATTCATAATTGCCGGTGTAAATATGCAGTTGTTGTTGATAAACCTCAACAATCTTTGTAACCATACGATTTAAAAAATATTTATCGTGGCTTACAATAACCACTGAGCCCTGATAATGTTGCAAATATTTTTCAAGCCATTCAATGGAGGGAAGATCAAGGTGGTTGGTTGGCTCGTCCATCAATAGCAAATCGGGTTGTTGCAATATCATTTTGGCAAGCAATACACGCATTCGCCATCCGCCGCTAAATTCTTTATAAGGTCTTTGTAAATCTGCATTTGCAAATCCAAGTCCTTGTAGTATTTCTTCTGTTTTATGATGAATATTATAACCGCCAATGGTTTCCAGCTCCTGAAGTTTGTCACTGTACTCGTGCAGTGTTTTTTCGTCGCCGGTTTTTTCCAATTCTTTACCCAGTTCCTCAATTTCTTTTTCAAGCTGAAGCACCCTTTCGAAAGCGCCTAAAGCAACCTGAAGGATGGAATCATTTGTATCAAAACTCAATAAATCCTGATGCAAATAGCCAATTGAAATTCCACGGCTTCTTTCAACTGTGCCGTTTGAAGGCTGATATTCGCCCACCAGAAGTTTAAGCAAGGTTGATTTTCCGGTTCCATTGTAGCCGATAAGGCCAATGCGTTCGCCGGGTTGTATGTGCCAGGTGGCATCTTCTACAATAACACGGGCGCCAAATTCAAAAGTTACATTTTGTAATCCTGCTAACATATAGTTTCTAATGGGATGACCGGATTCAAAAATTCAGATATCCCTTTTTTTTATTTTTGAAGCGACAAAAATAATGTTTTAACCTTCAACAGCTATCGATATTATCTTTGCAACTCAGTTTATGAGAAAAACATTCTGTACTTTATTGATAACCCTTTTTGCTGTTTCTGTCTATTCGCAAAATACTTTGCTTTCCGGCCGCTTGGTGTTGAATGGATATATTCGGGATAGTCTTTCCGGCGAAACGATTATAGGGGCCAGCATCACAGTGAATGGAAAATCTAAAGGCGTTTCCAGCAATCTTTATGGCTTTTATTCGCTTACCCTGGAGTCGGGCAATTATGAAATCAGTATTTCACATATAGCCTATTCCGAAAAGTCATTTCTACTATCTCTTGATAGCAGTGTTACAATCAATGTGGATTTGGTGCCCAAAAGTTTTTCCAATGCAGAAGTGGTAGTTTATAGTAAAAAAAGAGATGCCAATGTACGCAATGCACAAATGGGAAAAGTGGATCTTACCATGACGCAAATAAAAAACATTCCAGCTTTTATGGGTGAGGTGGACTTGCTGAAAGCCATACAACTCATTCCGGGAGTAAGAAATGCAGGAGAGGGGAATGCCGGATTTTATGTACGTGGCGGCGGCCCCGATCAAAATCTAATTTTATTAGATGATGCGACAGTTTATAATACCGGACATTTGTTTGGCTTCTTTTCTATTTTTAATTCGGATGCCATTAAGAATGTTTCGCTGATAAAAGGCGGCATGCCTGCTCAATATGGCGGTCGCTTATCATCGGTGGTGGATGTGGCTATGAAGGATGGCAATATGCACCAATTACAAATTGACGGAGGCGTTGGACTCATTGCTTCAAGATTTTCCATTCAAGGGCCTTTAAAAAAGGAAAAAGCATCATTTATTATTTCGGCAC
Source organism: Bacteroidota bacterium (assembly GCA_022708055.1). Taxonomy (GTDB): domain Bacteria; phylum Bacteroidota; class Bacteroidia; order Chitinophagales; family Chitinophagaceae; genus JJ008. Next base: position 7,677 of record JAKIZK010000070.1, on the reverse strand, counting down.
GTCGTACTTATGCTGATGCATTGGCAAAACCGTTTATCAAAAAGACAAGTAATTTTTATGGTTCCGGTTATTATTTCTACGATTTAAATGCAAAACTGAATTATCGGTTTTCGGATAAAGACAGACTATTTCTCAGCGGCTATTTTGGTCGTGATGTTTTTGACTTTGTAAATACAAAGCGTTCTTTCAAAACAAATATTCCCTGGGGAAATTCTACGGCTTCATTAAGATGGAATCATGTTTTTAATCGCCGGTTGTTTTCAAACACAACCTTGCTTTACAATGATTATAAATTCAAGTTTGCAGCACAGCAAGAAAATTTTGAAATCGGGCTTTCGTCGGGAATCAGGGACGGTAGCCTGAAAACTGATTTTGATTTTTATCCATTGCCCAATCATAAACTGAAATTTGGAGGCATGGTTACCTTTCATCAGTTTATTCCCAATGTCGTTTCGGGCCGTCAGGATTCTGTAATTTTCAAACCCAATAATGAAGGAACTAAATATGCAGTTGAGTCAGCGGTTTATTTACAAGATGACTGGGAAATAGGAGAGCGGTGGAAAATAAACTATGGATTGCGCTGGAGCCATTTTACTCAGGTGGGTCCTTACAAAAAATTTCTACGTGATGCTGATGGCAACAAATTAGATAGCACGGTGTATAAGAGTTTAGAGCCTATTAAAACTTACGGCGGACTTGAGCCTCGCATTACACTTCGCTATGCAATTGACGAAGCTACCTCAATAAAAGCAAGTGTATCCCGAAATTTGCAATACATACATTTGGTAAGTAATTCGGGCAATACATTACCCACTGATCTTTGGGTACCCAGCACTTATATTGTAAAGCCGCAAAAAAGCTGGTTGTATGCATTGGGCTTGTTCAAAAATTTTGATGATAATAAAATTGAAACTTCAGCCGAGTTTTATTATAAATCCATGCAAAACCAAATAGATTATAAAGAAGGATATACGCCTTCGCTGAATGATCCGGAATCGGAATTCGTATTTGGTAAAGGATGGAGTTATGGTACCGAACTTTTTGTAAATAAAACGAGAGGAAGATTTTCCGGTTGGGTTGGCTACACATTATCCTGGACATGGCGACAGTTTCATGATTTAAATGAAGGGTTGCGGTATCCTGCCAAATATGATCGCAGACACGATTTATCAATAGTAACCGGATATGAAGCCGGAAAAAAATGGAAGCTGGGCGCCGTATTTGTGTATGGCACAGGCAATGCGATGACGTTGCCTGAAAGATTTTATTTGATTAACGGAGTGCTTACGCAGGAGTACAGCCGGCTAAATCAGTACCGAATGAAAGCCTATCACAGGCTGGATCTTTCTGCCACTTTCACTCCAGTTCCAAAGAAAAACAGGAAATTAAAAAGTTACTGGGTATTCAGCATTTATAATGTGTACAGCCGACTGAATCCTTATTTCATTTATTTTGATCAAAACGGTAGTGCGCAAAATGGTGATTTAAAGGTAGAGGCAAGACAAGTTTCATTGTTCCCCATACTGCCTGCTGTAACCTGGAATTTCAAGTTGTAGTTTTTTTTCTTGTGCTAACGAAATTCAAATATTATTTGTAATCAAATTCTTTATTCAGCACCTTTAGAAGATATAGTTTGCGATCGCTGAAATACTCCCAAAACATGGCACCTGCAAGTTTATATTTCTTGATATAGTTGCATTTTAATGTTACGGACTTTTCATCATCATACGTAATAAATGATTTTGTTTCCGCATTGAAAAGATAAGGCGCTTTTGATTGCGCATCCCAGTATCTTACATACCCCCCTTTATTTACCAAACTATCTTTGATATATGTAAAGCCCCCTCCATATCTTGGTTTTACAGGCAACTGATACAGTCCATTTTGCTCACTGCTTTCTACAATCTTTCCTTTTCCATAAAAGCCAATGCCCATAACTACTTTGTTGAGATTGACACCAACCGCTTTTAAGTTTTTAATACAAACATCCGCTGAATAGATGTAGGGCATGTGTGATGGAGTGTATAAATTAGAATGATGCGAGGACATATTATCATAAGTACCATCAAAATCATAACACATCAAATTGATATAGTCAAGATATTTTTGAGCTATTTCCATTTGTGTATGTTGCAAAAATTCTCTGGAACCGCCAATGGCCGTAGTTACCAGATATTTTTTTCCTGTGGTGCGGCTAATTACATCAAGTTTCTCTCTTAGTGCTTTAAACAATGCGGTATATCCGGTTCTGTCTTGTGGCCGATATTTATTATTATCACCCGGTAATCCGGGATATTCCCAATCTATATCAACGCCATCTAATTGATATGTTGCGACAATATCTACACAGCTTTGTGCAAAATTTTGAGTTGAAGTGTCAGTCAATACGGCATCAGAAAAGTTTTTACTCCAGGTCCAGCCGCCAACGGATATTAAAATCTTTAAATCAGGATTAATTTTTTTTAATTCAACCAGTTTGCGAAAATTGACCGTATCGGTTTTTTCATTGTGCAACCATGCCCGGTTGGCTTTAATATCAACAAAAGCATAGTTGATGAGTGAGAGTCTTTTAGCTTCGATTTGTTCAGTAGCAATGATATTACCGTTATAGCCACCCACATAACCAATAATTACGGGCTTGTTTCTTTGTTGTGCATAAGTATTAGGTGAGCAAATTGTAAAAAGACAAATTGCAAACATGTTGATGTGCAGCACTGTTTTTTGAATCATGGTTTTGATGTTTTGGTACTCGTAGTAATGTATCCGTATTAGTTGAATACCTGTTTGATTGCATAGATACTTTAAGCTGCTGATTTTAATATTGATGACGAAAAATATTATTTAATCGGCGTTTTAAATATGTTATCGGTAGGCTGGTATTTTTTAGGATCCAATTTTTATGAGCTACATTAATTTGAAAACAGGTTAGCCGCTTCAGAAAAGTTTTTGCACCAATAAAATGCGCAGCTTTGTTAGAATTATTAATTTTAATTTATTACTATTAGCTTTAATTTGAATTTGCATAATGCAATTAAATAATTTAATTATCAGGCAAGTAGAAAGCGATGAGGTTTATTCATTGCAACAAATCTGCATTCATACATTTATGGAAACCTTCGCCGATTGCAATACCGAGGCTGATATGAAGCAGTATCTTGATGAAAGCTTTTCAATAACGAAACTTCAAAAAGCGTTAAACAACAAAGAGGTTATTTATTATTTTGCACTGATGGATGACGAAATTGTGGGTTATCTTAAAATGAACAGGGGAATGGCACAAACAGATGTAAAAGATGACCGGGCCATTGAAATTGAGCGAATCTATGTGCTTAAAAAATTTCATGGTTACAATATTGGAAAGGCGCTACTTGAGCAAGCAATAGATTATGCCAGGCAAAAAAATGCAGATTATATCTGGTTAGGTGTTTGGGAAAAAAACGAAAGGGCAATAAATTTTTATCAAAAGAATGGTTTTGTAGAATTTGGCAAACATGTTTTTAAATTGGGGCTTGATGTGCAGCAGGATTTAATGATGAAGATAGCACTATAAGAAATTTTAATCAGAATCATTATTATTGTAATGATTACCAGAATAGCAGAATTGTCTGCTTATAGTTTTTTAATTTTTATTTACTATTTTGAAACCAGATATGAACCTGCGCCAAAACTTGTTTCAAATTCATCTGTTGATGAAGGAATCGCTAATAGCTTATCAGCAATACATTCACAATGGAAAAACATTTCGTTTTGCAAAAGAGCTTAGAAAATGTAATACGGAAATGATTGATTTATTGCTACATGATTCTATTCGTCAATGTCCTGACTTGTCGGAAGCTGCTCATGCGCTGATTGAACATTATATAATCTGGCGCAATAAATGGGATGATTTGGCTGCCAACTTAAAACCTTCACCTGATGATGGGTTTGTTTTTGAAAATGAACACCGGTTTCCAAAATGGGCCGCAAAAAAAATTGAAGAAGCGTATGAATTAATAAATGCGGTAGGTTAATTTGAAACAAATGAAATTATAATTTCCTTGCTATAACGTGTTACTTCTCGCATCCAAGACAATCTTTTAAGCCGATTTTTGTTTCTCACTTTTTATATTATGCCTGATGGCATCCCAATATTCTTTGCCATAAGCAACCAAAATCTCTTCGCCCGGAAAAATATCTTTGACCGATTTGATATAAACTTTCAAACCTTCTTCTATATATTCAGAATTGTTCGTAATTCCTTTTACTCGGACAATACCCCGTGCATCATTGGCATAGCGGGCAAGTGCCGAAAATGTTTTTGCAGCATCAATAACATGATGTCGTTTTACATAATAGATATATCCGTTTTCATGTTTATCGGGATCTACTTCTTTCCAGGTTCTGATTCTTCCTTTGTATTCTACAATTTTAGTCCCTTTTGGAATAAATTTTTTTGCAAAAAGCCCCTTACCTGCACCGGGCAGTTTTGATTTTTTTACAACTACATCTTTTTCCAGCAATGCCATTTCTGTTTTTTAAAGTGTGCAAATATAGAGCAACTGCATTTTGTTTCATTAATCTTTAAAATATAACAAGTGTTATCTTTGTGCCACTTTTCTAAAAAGACTAAAATTTTTATATAATGAAAGAAGTTGTAATTATATCCGCTGTGCGTACACCTATGGGAAGCTTTGGCGGTTCATTAAAATCTGTATCGGCAACACAGTTGGGTGCTATAGCCATTAAAGCTGCCGTTTCCAAAGCCGGTATTTCTGCAAGTCAGGTTCAGGATGTTTTAATGGGTTGTGTCATTCAGGCCAATCTGGGACAAGCTCCTGCAAGGCAGGCGGCCAAGTTTGCCGGATTGCCCAATGAGGTAGTTTGTACTACTGTAAATAAAGTGTGTGCCAGTGGCATGAAAGCCATTGCACAAGCTGCACAAAGCATTTTGCTGGGCGATGCCGATATTGTAGTGGCCGGCGGAATGGAAAGTATGAGCAATGTGCCTTTTTATAATGATGCCATGCGATGGGGAAATAAATATGGTAATGCATCATTGGTAGATGGACTTGCCAAAGACGGACTTACGGATGTGTATGATGGAAAAGCAATGGGCAATGCTGCCGAACTTTGCGCAAAGGAATGTGGCATCAGTCGCGAAGATCAGGATGCTTTTGCCATTGAAAGTTATAAACGCAGTCAGGCTGCCTGGGAAGCGGGTAAGTTCAATAATGAAGTAGTACCCGTAGAAATTCCGCAACGCAAGGGCGACCCTATTGTATTTGCAAAAGATGAAGAACCCTTCAATGTTAAGTTTGATAAAATACCAGCACTGAATCCTGCTTTTCAAAAAGACGGGACCGTAACGGCCGCTAACGCAAGTACAATGAATGATGGCGCTGCTGCTTTGGTACTTATGAGTGCCGACAAAGCAAAAGAATTGGGACTAACACCCATTGCAAAAATAAAATCTTATGCTGATGCCGAGCAGGCACCCGAATGGTTTACTACTACGCCTGCATTAGCTGTGCCAAAGGCTGTAGCCAAAGCAGGTTTGCAAATGAGTGATATCAGCTATTGGGAGCTGAACGAGGCTTTCAGTGTAGTTGGAATTGAGAATACAAAACGTATGAAATTAGACCCTGCCAAAGTAAATGTGCACGGTGGCGCAGTTTCATTGGGCCATCCGCTGGGAGCCAGTGGTGCCCGCATTATTGTTACGCTTATCAATGTATTGAAAGCCAATAATGCAAAATATGGTGCTGCAGGAATATGTAATGGCGGTGGTGGTGCTTCGGCAATGGTGATAGAAAATATTTAAAAAACATAATCTTGTTAATGCCTCTTCCCAAACGAAGGGGCATTTTTATTTTTATTCCCCTGCTGATTATTGTTTAATTTGCTGCAGCGAAAAAATATGAAAAAGCTAATCACCAATATTGCACAGCTCGTAAACATTCGTGAGAAAAATCAATTACTGCGTGGCAGTGATTTAAAAATATTGCCCTCGCTGTCCAATGCATATCTTTTGATCAACAATGGTGCTATAGAAAGCTATGGCTCCATGGATGAACTTAATGCCGGAATAACAGAAGCGGCAGAAACGATTGATGCAAAAGGAAGTTTTGTTATGCCCTGCTGGTGCGATAGTCATACGCATTTGGTATTTGCGGCATCACGAGAAGAAGAGTTTGTAGATAAAATAAAAGGAATGAGCTATGCCGACATTGCTGCAAGGGGAGGAGGCATTCTAAACTCTGCTGCCAAGTTGAATGCCATGCCCGAAGAAACTTTATATCAACTGGCAAAGGAGCGTTTGTGGAAAGCGATAAAAACAGGAACCGGTGCTATAGAAATAAAAAGCGGTTATGGACTGAGTGTGGCAGGTGAATTGAAAATGTTGCGGGTGATAAAAAGATTAAAAAGAGAAGCACCCATTCCCATTAAAGCCACATTTCTGGGTGCACACAGTTATCCGTTGGAGTATAAAGAAAATCATCAGGGCTATATTAATTTAATCATCAATGAAATGCTGCCCGTCATTGCTCATGAAAAACTGGCGGATTATATTGATGTGTTTTGCGAAACAGGTTTTTTTTCTCCTGAAGAAACAGAAATCATTTGCAAAGCAGGAATAAAAATAGGATTGAAGCCGAAAATTCATGCCAATCAGCTCAACCTTTCGGGTGGCGTACAAGCAGGAGTGAAGCTGGGAGCCGTGTCGGTAGATCATTTAGAAACGATGGATGAAGACACTATTAAACTTTTAGCCGCTTCAAAAACCATTGGCACCTTGCTGCCCACTGCAGCTTTCTTTTTAAGAATGCCTTTTCAGCCTGCACGACAATTGATAGATGCAGGTTGCGCCATTGCGCTGGCGTCCGATTTCAATCCCGGTTCATCACCATCATACAATATGAACCTGGTAGTGGCCATGAGTTGTATTCAAATGAAAATGCTGCCCGAAGAAGCGATGAATGCTGCTACCATCAACGGCGCTTATGCAATGGGACTGGAAAATGAAGCAGGAAGTATAACAGTAGGAAAAAAAGCCAATTTAATATTTACAAAACCCATTCCATCACTTGCCTATCTGCCTTATTCATTTGGTGAAAATTTGGTGGACAGCGTGATGATTGAGGGAACGTTTTTATAAAATAAAATTTATTTTGTTTTTGAATTACATCTCTGGTGAATGAAAAAGACGCTCTGCGCCGGATTAGTGGCACTCGCCGTTTCATTTGAGCGGGAAGTTGTAAATTAGAAAATACTCGTAAAGTGTCCAACAGCAAACAGCCGATACCGGACCATTTGCAAGTTCCCACGTTGAGACATCGGCTGTAAAGATGTAAGTTTGGGTACTCGGTTGGGAAGAAAAAGGATAGATCTAAAAGTCAACACATTATTAATATTTATAATTTGGATTGTCCTAACGACAATACAAAAAGTATATACTTAGTTTGTTGATTTTCAGAGGGGATATTTTTTTGATAGGTACGTCTTATAGCATAAATTTACATTTGTATGCAATTGCGGGACACAGCTTTCTGCCGGAAATACCATGACAGACCTCTTTATCCAGACTGCAAAATTTAATTTATGAAGTATTCTATTTTAATTACTTTTTTTGTATTGAGCAACCTTTCATATGGACAGAGTTTCAATTTGAACGTTACACGTTACCAACAAAGTTGCACG
>JAKIZK010000006.1:35843-51304 GCA_022708055.1 Bacteroidota bacterium | reverse complement strand
TCAAAATTTTCCAATTCGGCTTCTGTAGGCCTCAAAAACATATTATAAGCAAACAAATTTGTCCAGGGTTTTTCATTTACAATACGAATATTTAAACGATACCTTGGATCGGCACAGGCATAGCAGTCTCTTACCCATAGTTCGGGCAAATTGTTGAGATAGTCCAACATTTTCTGATACACGATATCAAAATATTTTGGCTCAATGGGAAGATTGAATTCATTCCAGTTTACGGTGTCTGCAGTTATCTCATCCTTTACGGTGAATTTGTCTTTGGGCGATCTTCCCGTAAAGGCGCCAGTTTGTATAACCAGGGCACCTGTATCGTTCAATACACCTTCACCTATACGAAGGGTATCTTGTACAAGCTCTTCGGGTGATGATTGATAATGGATGTTTTCTGTGTTTTTAAGACCGGTTTTTAGCAAGTTTTTTGTTGAAATAGAAAAAGCAGGAGTTGACATAAAAGCAAGCAATTTGTTGAAGGCACAAAGGTAAGGAGCAAATGAATTTATAAACAAACAGCCGTTTGTAAAACAATTTTGATTGTGCTTAAAAAAAGGATAAAATTTGCTTTAAACTCAACTTTTTATTGAGTTCATCGGTTCTTTATGAATGGTTCTTATATTTAAGGCTGTTTATTTATTAAATTCTAAACTTTATATTATGAAATTCTTGCCATTAAACCCACAAATTTTTATCAAAAACCGGGAAAGGTTTACCAGTCGGATGCAAAAAAATTCTATTGCCATTTTTGTAAGCAATGATGAAGTGCCCGATAATGGAGATTCCATCTACAAGTTCAAACAAAACAGTGATGTTTATTGGTTGAGCGGCATTACTCAGGAAGATTCAATGGTTGTTTTATTTCCCGACAATCCAGACCCCAAATACCGCGAAGTACTAGTGCTGGTAAGGCCCAATGAACTAAAAGAAAAATGGGATGGTAAAAGACTTCGTGTAAAAGAAGCGCAGGCAATTAGTGGCATTCAGACGATTGTATGGTTAGACAGCATAGATGGATTATTGCAACCCTGGATTCATCTGGCAGATTGTATTTATCTGGATAGTAATGAGAATGACCGTAAGGCCAGTCTGGTGCGCACCCGTGATTACAGGTTTATTGATGAAATGAAAAGCCGATACCCGCTACATCAATATGCAAGAGCAGCAAAATTGATGAAAGAGCTGCGTGGAATAAAAACTGCAGAAGAAGTTGAAGTATTACAAAAGGCTGTTGATATTACAGAAGTTACTTTTCGCAGACTGCTTCAATTTATCAAACCCGGGGTGATGGAGTATGAAATTGAAGCAGAAATTTATCATTCATTCCTTTCGCAAAGGGCCACTCGTCCTGCTTATGGAATTATTTTAGCCAGTGGCGATAATGCCCGTATTCTTCATTATGTAAATAACAATGCGGAATGTAAGGATGGTGATTTAATCCTAATGGATTTTGGTGCCGAATATGGAGGCTATTGTGCCGATCTTACCCGTACGGTTCCTGTAAATGGAAAATTTACCCGCAGACAACGTACCGTTTACAATGCCTGTTTGCACTTACACGATTATGCCAAAAGCATTTTAAAACCCGGTATTTCAATTGTGGACTATACCGAAAAAGTAGGTGAGGAAGCTACACAGCAGTTTTTGAAAATCGGTCTTTTGAAAAAATCGGATGTGAAAAACGAAGACCCAGAGAACAGGGCTTATCGCAAATATCTTTATCATGGCATCTCGCATCATTTAGGTATAGATGTACATGACCTGGGTACCAGAACAGAACCTGTAAAACCCGGTATGGTGTTTACAATAGAGCCCGGCATTTATATTGAAGAAGAAAAAATGGGAATAAGAATTGAGAATAACGTTTGGATTACCAAAAACGGTAACAAAGATTTGTTTAAAAACATTCCTATTACGGCCGAAGAGATTGAGGCTTTGATGAAGAAATAGATTTATTTTGCTGCATGAAGCAACTACCCAATTTTTTTACACTGCTGAATCTGGTGTTTGGCTGTTTGGCCATTGTATTTATTTTACAGCAAAATGTTTTACTTCTTCCTTTGGATGGTGATGGTAATATTGTGGTAACGCCTCAGCAGCTTCAAAATACACCGGAGCAAATCTGGATGGCTTCATTATTCATCGGGCTGGCAGCGCTTGTTGATTTTTTAGATGGCTTTGTAGCCCGCCTTTTCAAATCTACTTCTGAAATGGGGAAGCAATTAGATTCGCTGGCAGATTTAGTGAGTTTTGGAGTAGCACCCGGTTTGATTGTTTACCAGTTTTTGAGATTGAGCTATGCTCAGGCCGGTGGTGGGCTGGATACATCAGTAATTTGGCTGGTGCCTGCTCTTTTGTTGCCTTGCGCTGCGGCATGGCGCCTGGCTCGTTTTAATCTCGATGGCAGTCAGTCTTTTTCGTTTAAAGGAATGCCAGTACCTGCAGTGGGATTGTTTTTTGCTTCTTTACCGCTTATATATTGGAATGTAAATGAACAATGGGTTGTCAATCTTTTGCTCAATAAATGGTTTTTGTATGGCTTGGTTGCATTGTTTTCATGGCTCATGGTGTCGAGCCTGCCATTAATGGCCTTAAAATTCAAAGATTATAGTTTAAAAAATAACCTTCCCAAATATATTTTGGCATTGATTGCAATGGTCGCAGTTGTTATTTTAAAATGGTTTGCTATTCCGGTTATACTGCTGGCTTATGTTCTCATATCTTTGCTGTTCAAAAGCAAAACAACATGACCTACACAGTACATATTAAAGTAATGCCGCATAAAGAATTGTTGGACCCACAGGGAAAAGCGGTAATGGGTGGCTTAAAAAATTTGGGATTAGCAGGTGTAGCAGATGTAAGAGTGGGTAAAAATATTACGCTCCAAGTAAATGCTGATTCGCCTGAATTGGCTAAAAGTATTGCCGAAGAAGCAAGTAAAAAACTTTTGAGTAATCCGGTAATGGAGTATTTTGAAGTTGCAGTGATGTAAGTGTGTAGGCGTAAACCAATATTACGCTTTCAATCAACCCATCAACCATACAACCTATAAATATTATCCTTATCACTTCACCCTCAAACCGCTCCCTTGCTTTACCTCGTTCCTACACCTATTGGTAATTTAAAAGACATTACACTGCGTGCATTGGATGTATTGAAGGAAGTGGATGTAGTGTTGGCAGAGGATACACGTACCAGCTCCAAATTATTGAATCACTACCAAATTCACACACCGCTTACACCTTATCATCAGCACAATGAGCATCAGGTATTGCAACATTTAATAACACAGTTGCAGGCCGGCAAAAAAATGGCATTAATAACTGATGCAGGCACACCCGGAATTTCAGATCCTGCATTTTTACTTGTAAGAGAATGTATTAAAAATGAAATAAAAGTAGAAAGCCTGCCTGGTGCTACGGCTTTTGTACCCGCATTGGTCAATAGTGGTATCCCTACCAATCGTTTCTTGTTTGAAGGATTTCTTCCGCTAAAAAAAGGAAGACAAACCGTTTTAAAACAATTGGCAACTGAAGAAAGAACAATGATTTTTTATGAGTCTCCCATGCGATTAATGAAAACACTGGAAGATTTTATTCAATACTTTGGTGCAGCCAGGTTTTGCTGCGTGAGCCGGGAGCTTACTAAAATGTTTGAAGAAAATAAAAGAGGCACCTTGCAAGAAGTAAAAGAATATTTTTCAGAAAAGCAGGTGAAGGGTGAAATAGTAATAATAGTGGCAGGAAAAAGTGAAAAATAATATTACAATTTTTGCCATTACGCAATAAAAAAATGCGCTTATCAACTTTGTTTTATCCATAACAACTCATTTACGATATTTACCGTCCTTAAATGAAATTTGAAATGATGAAAATTTTATTGACCGCTTTAGGCTTTTGTTTACTTACTCAAATGCAGGCACAGCCTGATCGCTGGCAGCAACGTGTAAAGTACACGATGAATATTGATATGAATGTGCAAACCAATCAATTTCAAGGGAAACAAAAATTGGAATACTGGAATAATTCTTCCGATACCCTGACACGGGTTTTTTATCACCTTTATTTTAATGCTTTTCAGCCTGGCAGTATGATGGATAACCGCAGCCTTAGACAAGGAAATATAAAACGTGGCAGCACACCCGATTGGGATCCCAGGGTAAGAGACAGAATTCAAAATCTGAAACCGGATGAAATTGGTTATCAGAAAATTTTATCGCTTACCATGAATGGAGTGGCACAGCCTTACAAAGTAGATGAAACCATACTTGAAGTAAAACTGACAAAGCCGATACTGCCAAAATCAAAAGTTGTTTTTGATATGGTTTTTGAAGCACAGGTGCCGTTTCAAATTCGCAGAAGTGGAAGAGATAATCCCACAACAAAAGTACGCTATTCAATGAGCCAGTGGTATCCCAAAATGTGTGAGTATGATTATGAAGGATGGCATCCTACACCTTATGTGGGTCGTGAATTTTATGGTGTATGGGGCGATTTTGATGTTAGTATTTCAATTGACAGTAAATATATATTGGGCGGAACCGGTTATTTGCAAAACGCCAATCAGATAGGATATGGATATGAAGACGAAGGCGTAAAAGTGAAAAAGCCTCTTGGTGGTAAGTTGACCTGGCATTTCGTAGCACCCAATGTACATGATTTTATGTGGGCCGCAGACCCTGATTTTATACACAAAAAACTGAAAGCAAGAAATGACCTTACTTTTCATTTATTGTACAAGACTACGAATGCAACAGCAGTATCTTGGGAAAAAATATTGACCGATGCTGACAAGGCATTGCCTTTTATTGAAAAAACATTTGGTGCATATCCATATAAGCAGTTTTCGTTTGTACACGGTGGCGATGGTGGAATGGAGTATCCCATGGCAACACTTTTATCAGGCCCCGGGGCATGGTTGCACGAGTGGCTGCACAATTGGTATTATGGTATGCTGGGCACCAATGAAGGCGAATATCCCTGGATGGATGAAGGCTTTACTTCCTATGCCGAAGACAGAGTGCAGGCTTTTCTGGATAATGCAAGCGGATTTCCTTATGAAGGAAGTTACAGAAGCTATTACGCATTGGTAAAAAGCGGAAAGGAGGAACCATTGACAACTCATGCCGATCACTATAATACAAATTATGCTTACAGTATTGCATCTTATTCAAAAGGTGATATTTTTCTGGCACAACTGGGTTATATAACCGGAGACGCAGTAAGAGATAAAATATTACTGGAGTATTACCGGCTTTGGCGTTTTAAACATCCTAATATTTCCGACTTTATAAGAGTGGCAGAAAAAGTAAGCGATATGAAGCTGGACTGGTATAAAGAGTATTGGGTAAGTTCTACTAAAACAATAGATTATGGCATCGATAGTTTATGGGAGGCAGGCGGTAAAACAAATATCAGGTTATCCGATATTGGCCTTATGCCTATGCCGTTAGATGTAATGATAACATTTAAGGATGGGGCCAAAGAGATGCACTACATACCTATGAACCTGATGTATGGAGCCAAGCCGGTGGAAGATCCTTCGGTTTCAAGAAAAGTATATGAACCGTGGAAATGGACCAGTCCCTATTATACTATACAAACGGATAGAAAATTTGCTGATATAGCAGTAGTTGAAATTGATCCCAGCCAGCGCATGGCAGATGTAGAGCGGAAAAACAATAAGCTGGAATTGAAATGGTAGGCTAAATTCAAAAAATTTCAAAGCCCCGAAGATTTTTTCAACGGGGCTTTTTTCTGCAAGAAATTGAAATATTATCTGTTTAAATACAACAAATATTTTTCCTTAAAATATGCTTCAGGAAAAAGCTCCGCAATTTCCATCATTTTTGGTCGGGTATTACTTTCCTGTATTTCCGCTGCCAGGTCGCCGCCTTTTAAACAAATTAAACCGGGTGTATATGATTGTTCCTGCACAGTAGCGTTCTTTGTTTTTAATAAAGGTTTGCTCCACCTCCACAGCTCTTTTAATGGAGCAACTGCACGAGAAACTACAAAATCAAATTTCCGGTTTTTGATATCTTCAATACGGCTATGAGCCGTAGTTACATTTTGCAAACCGGTTTCTGCCATTACCGCTTCAACAATTTTTAATTTTCACATTTGGAAAAAAGATGGCAAGCGGAATGCCCGGAAAACCACCACCGGTTCCCAGGTCAACGATTTCGGTACCATCGCTAAAAGAAAAAGCAGCAGCAATACTTAAAGAATGAAGCACATGTTTTTCGTAAAGGCTGTCAATATCTTTTCTTGAAATGACATTTATTTTTTCATTCCATTCTTTATAAAGCGGCCCCAGCTTTTCAAATTGCTGCAATTGATGTGCGGTAAAATCTGAAAAATATTTTAAAATAATCTCCATTTAAGGTTATGCATTTTCAATTAACTCCAGTGTTGTTTAGGTTTTTTCCAAAGTGCCGGAGCAAAGATGAGATAATAAAAAAACATCCACATATCCAGAAAAACAAACCATGGCCACAAATCTTTTTCACCCATTTTCTTCATAGACTTATAAAGCATAAAAGCCTGAATGAGGAAGCGAAAACCAAATGCAACCAACACCCATTTCCAGTCGAAAAAAATAATGGCTGCTGCAAAAAGCGGGTAGTAAATAAACTGGGTAGCAAAATATAAACCCAGCAAAAATTTATGCTTTGGTTTATAATATTTAGCTGTGGTATAGTGCCTTGATTTTTGTCGCAGCCAACCATTCCAAGTAGTTTTAGGAACAGAACGAGTAATGGCGTCGGGGTCAATAACTACTGCTGTATTTTTTTTATTTCCGGTTTTATTGATAAACAAATCATCATCGCCACTGGGAATGTGATTGATGGATGAGAACCCTTTGTTCTTAAAAAATAAACCTTTTTTATAACAAAGATTTCTGCCTACGCCCATATAGGGAATACCCGCAAGTGCATAAGAAAGATATTGCAGTGCGGTATGAAAAGTTTCAAAGCGAATCAGTTTATTGAGCAAACCTTTCTTTTTATGATATGCACCATAGCCCAATACAATCTCCGTTTCATCGGAATAGGCATTTTGCATTTTTTCAATCCAATGTTCGCTGGATGGTACACAATCAGCATCTGTTAAAAGCAAAATTTCATACTTGGATTCTTTAATGCCAATAGAAAGCGGATATTTTTTACCTGCAATCAGCTTGGCCTCCTGTGTCAGTTCTACTACATTCAGCGATTTAAAAGTTTTTTTTAGTTCCTGAAGTATGTATTTTGAATCGTCTAATGAATTGTCGTTAACCACCACTACTTCATAAGTGCTGGGATAAGATTGTACGAGTACACCGGGTAGATTGCGAGCCAGATTTTCATCTTCATCTCTTGCACATATTATTACAGATACAGGATGTTGCTGCGTTTGTTTTTTTTCTTTGATTTTGTAAAAAGCAATACGACTAAAAAACCAGGTATAATAAAATACCTGAATAATGGTTACGGCGGCAAAGGCGTAAAATAAAATTTCACCCCAATGGATAGATGGCATAGCGGCAAAAATAAGCGATATGCAAGCTGCAAAAAATGCTTGTAAGTAAGATGTGGGCAACCTGTGGCAAATATTTTCTACTTAGCCTATCACCTTGTACCTTGCGGCTTTTATAGATTATGGCTGATTTAGCATTTCAATTACAACATCAGGATTCAGGTTCAAAAGCCCGCACCGGAAAAATTTCAACTGATCACGGAGAAATTCTAACTCCCATTTTTATGCCTGTGGGTACAGTGGGTAGTGTAAAGGCGGTAACGCAGCAGCAACTTTTACATGATGTAAAAGCGCAGATCATTCTTGGCAATACATATCATCTTTATTTGCGCCCCGGCTTGCAGGTATTGGAAGCAGCAGGTGGTTTACACCGCTTCAATGGTTGGCCAAAACCAATATTGACTGACAGTGGCGGCTATCAGGTTTTTTCTTTGGCAGGCACCAGAAAAATAAAGGAGGAAGGCGTCACCTTTCAGTCGCATATTGATGGCAGTAAACATTTGTTTAGTCCGGAGTATGTAATGGACATACAAAGAACCATTGGCGGCGATATCATCATGGCATTTGATGAATGTCCGCCCGGCGGCAGCGATTTTAAATATGCCGAAAAATCTATGCACCTAACACATCGCTGGCTCGATAGATGTTTTAATCGCTTTAATGAAACCCAACCCAAATATGGTTATACACAAAACCTGTTTCCAATTGTACAAGGCGGTACATTTAAAGAATTAAGAAAAGCATCTTGCGAATATATCAGCTCCAAGGCTGCCACCGGCAATGCCATTGGCGGATTGAGTGTAGGAGAGCCGGAGCCGGTGATGTATGAAATTTGCGATTGGTGTTGCGATCATTTGCCAGTAGATAAACCCCGCTATCTGATGGGGGTGGGCACACCCTGGAATATTCTGGAATGTATAGGTATGGGAGTAGATATGTTTGATTGTGTAATGCCAACAAGAAACGGTAGAAATGCCATGCTTTTTACAACCCACGGAGTCATCAATATTGATAATAAAAAATGGGAGCATGATTTTTCTCCCATTGATGATGGATTAGATTGTGTGGTGAGTAATTATTATTCCAAAGCTTATTTGCGTCATTTAATGAAGGCGAAAGAATTTTTAGGCTACACCATTGCCAGTGTACACAACCTTGCTTTTTATTTGTGGCTGGTAATGGAGGCCCGAAAGCAAATTGAGGCAAATAATTTCACATCCTGGAAAAATGAAATGATTCCCGTTTTGCAAACCAAACTATAGCTATCTTACTTGCGCTTTGGGAAATAACTTCTTGAAATAATAATGATAAGCGAAGCTATTGCCTTCTGCAACCGGAAAAGCATTGACTAATCTCCATCCCTGCGAGCCCATGTAGTTTAAAGCATCCGTAACGGTATTAAATTTCTTCAATTTTCCTGATTCTTCATCCCTCATGCGGTTGTCGCTGAAAAATTTTCTTTCATCTCCAAAATCCACATCAATATTTACTTTGTTGGAGAACATACGGTTGAAAGAAATCAGCCGGCAATATTGCTCTACCATCGTTGTGTCTTGCTGTGCAAAGCTGCCTGATGAAAAAGTAAACAGGATTACTGCGGTTATAATTATTTTTTTCATGTTTCTGATTTTTGATGTTAGGTACAAAATAAAATATTTCTCACTTGTAATAAAAGAATAGTAACCCAATAAAATGTTAAGCTATTTATTGTTTGGGTTATTGTTTTATAAGATTCTAAATGCTTTAACGGGAATTGTTTTTCTTTGCACCGGATGAAAAAAATTGATTGGTATATTCTTAAAAAGCTGCTGGTGACATTTGTTTTTTGCATGTTGCTGTTTACGGTAATAGCTGTAGCGGTGGACAGTAGCGAAAAAACAGAAGACTTTGTAAAAGCCAATATGAGTACGGGGCAGATTATTACTCAATACTATTTGGGTTTTGTACCGTTTATCTGGAGCTTATTATTTCCGCTATTTGTTTTTATTGCAGTGATTTTCTTCACCAGCCGTTTGGCTACACGGTCAGAAATTATTGCTGTATTGGCTGGTGGTGCCAGCTACAATCGTTTTTTAAGACCTTATCTTATTGGTGGTATTTTACTGGCGGCACTGCTATGGGTGGGCAGCCGTTACTGGATTCCGAAGGCAAATATTATTCGCAGCAATTTCCAAAGCAATTATATTGACAAAAACGACCCCACCAAAAACAGGATATCCGGAAATTGCGACAGGTGTTTTTATAAACGAATTGATAGTAATACTTATGTAGGTTTAAGAAGTTACGATACAGCAACAAAGTCTGCGGCTGTATTTTTTATGGAAAAGGTAAAGGGAAACAAAGTGATTTATAATTTGCGTGGAAATCCCATTCAATGGAATAAAACAACTGGAAAATGGAAACTAAGTAATGCACTGGAAAGAATTATAGATAGCAGTCGTGAAGTGATAAGAAGATATGATTCGCTGATCATTGATTTAAAACTTCAACCGGAAGAACTAAGAAAAGATGATTACCTGAAAGACAAGTTGACCACTCCCGAATTGGTTAAATTTATAAAACAGGAAGAACTACGTGGCACCGAGGGTTTGAGTGCTTTAAAAGTGGAAAGATATAGACGAACCGCCACACCTTTTGCAGTATTGTTACTTACCATCATTGGGGCAGTAATAGCCAGCCGTAAAACCCGTGGGGGCAGTGGTATGCATCTCGCCATGGGTATTATCATTGCAGCTACTTTTATTATCTCCGATAGATTTTCAACAGTATTTGCGACAAAAGGAAATTTTCCACCTTTGTTAGCCGCCTGGATTCCTAATATTTTCTTCTCTTTCATTGCATTCTGGTTATATCGCCGAACTCCGAAGTAATCTTTGCATTTGTTTTTCTTTACTTCTAATTTGATAGCCTCGTTATCATTGGCTAATTTTACAGGTGATAGTAATTATTGGCTTGAAAATTATTTTTTATGGGAATTATTAAAGAAAGGTTTAAAGCAAAATCAGATTCAGTAGGAGCAGAAATAAAAGAACTGCTTAAGGAACATGGAAACAAAGTAATTGGTGAGGTGCAGCTTTCTCAAATATACCAGGGAATGAGAGGTATGACGGGTTTGGTTTCTGAAACTTCGCTCTTAGATGCACAGGAAGGAATTCGTTTTAGAGGATATTCCATTCCGGAATTAAGACAAAAGCTAACCAAAGCACCGGATGGGAGCGAGCCGTTGCCCGAAGGGCTTTTCTACCTGATGCTCGTTGGAGAATTGCCTACTGATGATGATGTGCATCACCTATCATCTGTATGGCAGCGGCGCAGCCATGTGCCCAATCATGTTTTTGATACTATTGAGGCTTTGCCTATAAATACGCATCCCATGACTCAGTTTGTAGTAGGCGTGATGGCTTTGCAAACTGAAAGTCAGTTTTCTAAAAAGTACGCCAAGGGGATGAATAAAAAAGATTATTGGGAAGCCGTGTTTGACGATTCAATGGACTTAATAGCACGTCTGCCACGAATTGCCGCTTATATATATAGAAGAAAATATAAAAACGGAGATCATATTCAGCCCAATGGCCTATTGGACTGGGCAGGCAACTATGCACACATGATGGGTTTCGAGGATGAAAGTTTTAAAGAGCTCATGCGACTTTATATGACGATACATGCCGATCACGAAGGGGGCAATGTATCGGCACACACTACCCATTTGGTTGGCTCTGCATTAAGCGATCCTTACCTCAGCTATGCAGCAGGTATGAATGGGCTTGCAGGTCCATTGCACGGCCTTGCCAACCAGGAAGTAATAAAATGGATTTTTGAAATGCGCACAGCATTGAATTCAGAATCACCTACCAAAGAACAGATAGCAGAATATGTAAAGAAAACGCTGAGCGAAGGAAAAGTAGTACCGGGTTATGGTCACGCAGTTTTAAGAAAAACAGATCCCCGGTTTGAAGCACAAATGGAATTTGGTAAAAAGCACATGCCTGATGATCCGCTTGTAAATACCGTTTGGGATATTTATGAAACAGTACCACCCATTTTACAATCGCTTGGAAAAATTAAAAACCCCTGGCCAAATGTAGATGCACACAGTGGTGCATTGCTGGTGCATTATGGTATGGTTGAATATGAATATTACACTGTATTATTTGCTGTTAGTCGTGCATTGGGTGTTTTGGCCAGCCTTTGCTGGGACCGGGCGCTGGGCTTCCCGCTGGAAAGACCAAAGTCGGTAACAACAGATTTGGTGAAACTTTGGATAGAAGGAAAGGATAATATTTGGGGAGAATAGATAAAGTTGTATTATAAATCAAAAGGCCGAATCAAACGAATCGGCCTTTTGCATTATGTAGTGTTTTACTGATTACTCAGCCACTACTTCAAAATCTACTTCGGTGCTGTGTCCATTACCAAAATCAATATTGGCTTTGTAAGCACCTAATTCTTTTACTTCATCAACGATGCTGATTTTGCGACGGTCAATTTCATAACCTTTTTGCTCACGAATAGCACGGCTGATTTGCAGTGCAGTAACTGAACCAAAGATTTTTCCACTGGTTCCGGTTTTAGCACCAATTTTTACGGGTGCTTCTTTAAGTTTAGCTATAACGCTGTTGATTTCTTCAAGCATTTTAGCCTCTTTCTTACGCACCTGCTTCATTCTTTCTTCCAGTTGTGCTTTGTTGCCGGGGGTACATTCTACCGCCAGATGACGGGGTAATAAAAAATTACGGGCATATCCGTTTTTTACGTTTACTACTTCGTTTTTTGCACCCAGATTGTCAACATCCTGAATTAAAATGATTTCCATTTTGTTTTTTGTTTGTCACCTTCCGCTTCCCAGCAATGTTTGCTTTCTCCATTGTGTTTGCAATGGGTTAGAGAGGGTGTGATGAATAATTTATTTCAAAAGATCCGTTACATAAGGTAACAACGCCATCTGACGGGCTTTTTTTACCGCATCAGATACTTTGCGCTGGTACTTCAGGCTGTTACCTGAAAGACGACGGGGCAACAATTTACCCTGCTCGTTCAAAAACTTTTTCAGGAACTCTACATCTTTATAATCGATATAGCGGATGCCGTATTTTTTAAAGCGGCAGAATTTTTTTACACGATTATCGCTTTTAATAGCGGTAAGGTATTTGATTTCGTTTTTTGCCATTGTATTAAGCCTCCACTGCTTTTTCGTTACCGGTTGCTACGCCACTTCTCTTTTTAGCATTGTACTGGACGGCGTATTTGTCCAGTTTAGTGCACAGGTATCTAAGAATAGTTTCGTCACGCAGAATTTGCGTTTTCAATTTTTCATTGAAATCGGAAGCTGCTGTGTATTCCAGTACCCAGTACAATCCTGTTGTTTTCTTTTGAATGGGGTAAGCCAGTGATTTAAGTCCCCATGCATTTTCAGCTACTACTGAGCCGCCGGCCTCGGTTACCATTTTGGTATATTTTTTCTGGCTGGCTTTGAACTCATCTTCGCTTAGCACCGGGGTGAAAATCACCATCAGTTCGTAATTGTTCATTGCGATGTTTTTTATCCCGATTGAATCGGGAATGGTTAAAAAAATGTGTTTCCCATTGGACAGTTCACCAATCGGTGAAAAGAATCCTGCTACCGGCAGGATTTGGGGCGGCAAAGATAGGAGTAATATGATGATTTTGAGTGACCGATGCAATGTAAATTTCTATCGGCTTCTGAAAATAAATAAACTTATCTAAACTATTGATTTAGAATGCTTTTTTGGCCTCGGTAATCTTTCTTAACAATACAATATAAGTAGGCAGGTGGTCGCTATACCCACCCCGATAAGTGTTGCCATCCCAGGTACGCATACCGTATCCTTTATAACGGCCCTTATTTTCCAACATAAATTCTTTATTAAAGATATGCTGTTGGTAAAAAAAGAAACCATCCTGATGTTTATTTAACCAGGGATAGGTAACCAAAATTTGATCAAAAAGTCCCCAGGCATCCTGATAAGCCAACGTGCCAATTCCTTTTTTATACAAATCCACCCAGGGGTTGAAAAGTCCACCGGGTGCTACATCATCTTTCTTTCCTTTTGCATTCAGCACTTTTGCCACGCTGGGACTGGTGGGGTCATCATTTAAGTCGCCCATGATGATTACTTTTTGAGGTCCGTCAGCTTTTGCAATACTATCCATATGGTGTTTACATACCATAGCTGCTGCTGCCCTCGCCGGTCGGCTTCTTTGTTCGCCACCCGACCGGCTGGGCCAGTGATTTACATAAATATGAATCGTTTCTCCACCTAATTTTCCTTTCACCCATAATACATCACGCGTAAAATAAGCGTCTTTTGAACCGCCCGGTAGTTGAACAAAAAGTTTATCGCTTGCTTCTACTTCAAAATATTTTGGATTGTAAAGCATGGCAACATCCACTCCTCTTATATCCTTTGAATCGTAGTGGACAATCTTATAATCTCTTTTTGCTATCAAAGGCTCTTTTATAAGATCTTTCAATACAGTATCATTCTCCACCTCGGCTACTCCTAAAATAGCAGGCCCATCGGGACTGATGTCGGTTCCTATTTGAGATATAACTGTTGCCAGTTTACCCAATTTGTCAAAATAAATTTTACTATTATAGTTTCTGACGCCGGTAGGCAGAAATTCTTCATCATTCTTTATAGGATTATCAACAGTATCATATAAATTTTCAAGGTTATAAAAAGCAACCACAGCTGCTTTGTACTCGGTTTTTTGTGCAAAAAGTGATACGCTGAGAAATGTCAGGAGCGTAATTCCAAAGTATTTTTTCATTTGCTGATATTATATTATTTGAACACAATTGTTAAAACCAAAAAACTTTCAGGTTATACTTATTTTTTGAAATAAAGAGCAAACTTACAGAAACATTGGACGTTTTGGCAAGAGAAATGGTTTATTGCTACAAAAAATAATAATAATTTGATGTTGATATTATTTTCGCTGTGTAAGTGTATCATTTGTAAATTTGCCATTCTGTTAAAATTTAAAAACATGCTTAAAACCCGATTGCTACTACTGTGCCTTTGTGCAAGTTTGTTTGCGTCTGCACAAGTCGATTCCACTTTAAAAAGAGATACCAGTATTATTAATGATGCAAAAGATGCCTTGTTAGATAATATGCCTACCGTTTCGTTGGATGATAATGATTTGGGCGATGGCGGAAGTCAGAATATTTCATCATTGCTTACAGCAGGAAGAGATCCTTTTTATTCTGCGGCTTCTTTCAACTTCAGCGCTGTGCGTTTTCGTATTCGCGGATATGATAATGATATGTTCAGCACATTTATGAATGGTATTCCCATGGATAATCTTGATAATGGATTTACGCCATTCGGCCTTTGGGGCGGATTGAATGATGTAATGCGTAATCGTGATGCATCGTGGGGGCTGAAAACAAATACATATACGTTTGGTGATATTGGTGGTAATACCAGCATAGATTCCCGTGCCAGCAAACAAAGAGCACAAACCAGTTTTAGCTATGCTGCTTCTAATCGTAATTATAATAATCGATTGATGATTACCCATTCTACAGGAATGAGTAAAAAAGGCTGGGCATTTTCTTTTAGTGGCAGCCGTCGCTGGGCCGATGAGGGTTATGTACCCGGCACTTATTATAATGGATGGGGATATTTTCTTGCTGCTGATAAACGCATAAGTCAAAATCATTTACTCTCATTAGCTGTGTTTGGTGCACCCACCGAAAATGGAAGACAGGGTGCTTCGGTAAAAGAAATGCTTGATTTGGCGGGCACACATTATTACAATCCTAACTGGGGTTATCAAAACGGTAAAAAAAGAAATGCGAGTGTTGCAAAAACCACACAACCCGTTTTTATTTTAACACACGACTGGAAGATTAATGATAAAATGAGCCTATTAACTTCAGGGTCGTTTATCACAGGTAAAAGAAGC
>JAKIZK010000006.1:0-35833 GCA_022708055.1 Bacteroidota bacterium | reverse complement strand
ACACATGATTTCAGAATTAATAATCATACTACATTAACAACGGCTGTTGGTTATTCAATAGGTGATAGAAGCATTACTGCACTTGACTGGTACAATGCAGCCGATCCACGTCCGGATTATTATCGCTATCTACCAAGCTATACTACAACATGGGCAAGCACACCCGATCCTGTACAGGGACAAATGCTTTATGATTTAATGAAGAACGACATCAATACCCGCCAGATAAACTGGCAAAGATTGTATGATGCCAACCGTGCCAGTCTTGAAAATATAAATGACGCAAACGGCATTGTAGGAAATACAATAAGCGGTCGCCGTTCTCACTATATCATTGAAGAAAGAATTATCAATACTACAAGATTTAATGCCAATTCTGTTATCAATACAAAATTCGGCAGTCATATTGATTTTACCGGCGGTGCATCTTTCCAACAACAGAATAATCACTACTATAAAAAAGTAGATGACTTATTGGGCGGCGAGTTTTATGTAAACGTAAACCAGTTTGCCGAAAGAGATTTTCCTGCTGATAATATATCCAATCAATACGATTTGGATCATCCCAACAGAATACTAAAAGTGGGAGATAAGTTTGGGTATGATTATAATATTAATATTTCAAAAGTGGCAGCATGGGCACAGGGCGTATTCAAATATAATAAAGTTGACTTCTTCTTGGCGGGTAATGTATCTCAAACAGCATTTTACAGAAAAGGTAATACAAGAGTAGGATTGTTTCCCAATAATTCATTAGGAAAAGGAACTGAAAATAGTTTCTTTGATTTTGCTGTAAAAGGTGGTGTTACCTATAAAATTGATGGTAGAAATTATGTATTTGCAAATGGCGCTTATCTTACAAGGGCTCCATATTTTGAAAACGTATATATTTCTCCACGTACCCGCAACAGCCAGCAGGATAATGTAGAAAGCGAAACAATACAAACAGTGGAAGCGGGATATGTAATGAATGCTCCAAATTTGAAAATACGATTGAGTGGATATTATACACGATTTATGGATGGGCTTGATGTAATGTCATTCTATCACGACGCTTATCAGAATTTTGTTAACTATGCCATCAATGGAATTGATAAATTACATTTTGGCGGTGAGTTTGGAGTAGAAGCAAAAATAACTCCTACGCTTACTTTAAATGCAGCTGCAGCGCTAGGCCGTTATTATTACGACAGCAAACAAAATGCAGTAGTAACGGTTGATAACAGTGCTTCCGTACTGGGCAAACAAATCATTTATGCAGAAAACTTTAGAGTGCCTTCTACGCCAATGGAAGCTTATAGCCTGGGTTTAAGCTATCGTTCTCCTAAGTTTTGGTTTGTAAGCCTTACCGGAAATTACTTTGATGAATCGTACCTGAGTATGAATCCGCTGCGCCGTACCTGGGATGCATTACAGTATGTAGCTCCAAAGAGTGCTGAGTATAATGAAATATTCAATCAGACAAAATTTGATGCGCAATACACAATTGATTTCTTTGGAGGTTATTCATGGAAACTGCCAAAAGATTTTGAAATCAATAAAAGAAATACATTTTTAGTATTCAACGTAGGTATCAATAATTTACTGAACAACAAAGACATCATTACAGGTGGTTATGAACAATTACGATATGATGCACAAACAGCAACATCGGATCCTGTATTGGTGAATAAGTTTCCTCCAAAGTTATATTATGCTTATGGCCTGAACTTTTTTGCCAGCATGACGTTAAGATTCTAATTCATTAAAAGCGAAAATTTATTTATATGCGACTTCATCAAATAAAAAAAATTTCATTGTTGTTTTTTACAACATGTGCAGCCATGGTAATGCTTACTTCCTGCGATAAAGAACCCATTGGCCCTACCGGCCCCGATCCATTAGGCCCCGGTGATTATATGAGCTTTGCCGACTTCAGGGCATTGTATCCGGGCAGTGGTACTTTTGTTTTTCCTACGGGTACCAAAAGAATAAGAGGACGGGTAATTTCAAAAAACACCAATGAAGCCGCTGGCAGTTATCGTTTGCAAGACGAAAGCGGTGCAGGTATTTATTTTTATTCTGTTATTGGCTCACCGGTATATCCATTAGATGCAATATTGGAAATTAATCCCAATGATGGTGGAAAATTTACATTATATAATGGCGATCTGGAATTGATGAGTGTGCCACAGGCAAATGTAACCCAGGTAAGTGGTGCTATTACCATCACACCCCGGGTGGCCACTATTGCCGACATTATAACTAACAGAAATACCTGGGCATCATCATTAGTAAAAATTAATAATGTAACTGGCATTTCTGTTGCTTCATCTAATGGAACCGGAACAACATATAATGTTACCGATGCAAGTGGTACGCTTTCTATGTTTGTTAGAACCACATCTGGTATTACGGTAAATACAAGTGGTACATCCATTACGGGTTATGTATCTATTTATAATACAACCACGCAAATAGGAATACGCACTGCAGCCGACATTCAATAAAGCCAATTAAAGAACTTTTGAAAAAAAATATTATGCAAAGAAAATTAATATTCAATAAGGTAAACATGGCAACTCTGTTGTTGCTTTCGGGTTTATTTTTGATTTCCTGTAAAAAGAAATTTTCGGATCCGCCGCCTACCGGAGATCCCGGCGTAGTAGCCAACATCAGCATTAAAGATGTAAAAGCCCGTTATACTTCAGGCGCTCCGGTGGAGATAACCGATGATGTAATCATTGAAGGTGTAGTTTCCTGCGATGATAAAAGCGGAAACTATTATCAGCAAATAGCAATACAAGATGCTACCGGTGGTGTACTGCTGCGCTTAGCCGGAAGCAGTCATTATCTCAACTATCCTGTGGGTAGAAAGGTATATGTAAAATTGAAAGGCCTTTATTTGGGTCAGTATAATGGAACCTTACAGTTTGGTGGTGGTATTGATGCGGCTTATGCGAGTCAAGGTGGTGTAACTTTGATTGCAACTAATTTAATAGATCAACATGTAATTAAAGGTGCTTTAAACCAACCATTGGTACCACAGTTAGTTACAGTGGCTGATTTAACAACCAATATTCAAAATAAATACATCAGTACGCTGGTTAAACTGGTGGGTTATGAATTTGCATCAAACGAAAGAAATAAAAACTATGCAGATGATGACCAATCCGGCAATAGAATTTTGCAGGACTGCTCCAATATTTCTTCACATAAAATAACGCTGCGCACCAGCAATTATTCAAATTTTGCAACGCTGCCGGTTGCACAGGGCAATGGAGAAATAATTGGTATCTATTCTTATTTCGGTTCAACCAAGCAGTTTACTATTCGTGATACAACAGATGTAAGATTTTATAATCCACGTTGCCCTACGGCAAGTGGCGATGGGCAGATAACGTTAAGTTCATCTCCGCTTACTTTTAATTTTGATAACCTAGGTACGGCGGGTCTTCCGGCAGGAGTTTATGTAAAAGAAGGTGCTTCCAGTTCTTATCTGGGAAATGAAGGTTTTGTTTATCAAACTAATTTTGATAACGGTACACTTTGGAATCAGACTTCAGCCGGGTTCAAAAACTTTGCATCGGCTACCGGGCTTACATTTTCCGCATCATCGTCAGCACAAAATGCATCTACCAACAGAGCATTGGGTTATAGACAAACCGGCTCCTTTGGTGATCCCGGTGCTGCCTTTGTATTTTTAATTGCTAATACAACCGGTAAGTCAAATCTGCAATTGGAATTTAAATTACAATCACTGGATGCAGTAGCTGCACCGGCACGTACTGTAACCTGGAAAGTGGATTATGCCACCGGATTAAACCCCGGATTGTTTTCAACGGTCACTACCTCACCTGCTACTTTAACTACCGTAAATGGCGTTTATGCAAACACTACCGTAAATGTAAATTTTGGAAGTAGCTTGAATAACAGTAGTCAACCTATTTGGATTAGAATTGTAACCTTAGCACCATCAACAGGTGGGGGCAACAGGCCATCAACCGCGGTTGATGATGTGAAGTTTAGCTGGAATTAATTATTTATAAATTTCCGGTTGTTATAAAACTTTATAACAACCGGTTCATTTTTCAATGTAAATATTGTTGATATGAAAAAATTTTTTACGCTTCTTGTTTTTTGTGCTTTTGTTTTTACCACTAAGGCGCAATTATTAACCGAAAATTTTAGCTATACAGTTGGTCAGGCTATTACTGCAAATGGGTGGACGGCACACTCAGCTGCAGGAACGAATGCAATTACCGTTACTGCTCCTGGGCTTTCATATACAGGACATCCGGGCTCGGGTGTTGGAAATGCAGTTACTATGACTACTTCTGGTGAAGACGACAACCGCACATTTACATCAACCAATAGTGGTTCGGTTTACTTTTCTTTCTTAGTTAATTTAAGTGCAGTTCAAGGCGGTGATTATTTTATTGGCGTACTTCAAAATACATCAATCTTTCCTGTAAGAGTTTATGCAAAAACAGATGGTGCAGGTGGATTTTATTTTGGTGCAAGTAAAGGGAATTCTACTGCAGCTTATGAAACAAATGTCAGAAGTTTGAACACTACTTATTTAGTTGTTGCAAAATATACATATAATACTGGTACAACTACGGATGATGTGGTTGACCTTTGGGTAAACCCCGCATTGGGCGGAACTGAAACAACTGCAACTATTCCCAATATAACAGGTACAAGTTTAGATGCTACTTCCATCTCAGCAATTTATTTAAGACAGGGGTCTGCAGCAAGTGCTGCTACGCCACAGGTAGATGCAATATTGGTTGGCACCACTTGGGCTGATGTTACACCTAGCGGAGCTACACCTTCTCTTTCCATTTCATCACCATTATCTTCATTTGGCAATGTATGTATTAATACAACTGCGGGTCCCAATTCGTTTACCATTTCCGGCTCTAATCTTTCAACGGCTAATGTTAATGTAGCTGCACTTTCTGGATATGAATATGCCACTGCAACAGGTGGCCCTTATACGAATACATTAAGCATTACACAAGCTGGAGGTACCTTCACACAGCAAGTATATGTTAGATTTAAACCTACAGCTGTTCAGTCTTATAACGGCAATATTGCTGTAAGCGGCGGTGGTGTTTCTACTCCTGTAAATGCTGCAGCAGTTGGTTCAGGCGTTAATTCTGCTCCAACTGTTACAACAGGTGCGGCAAGTGCTATTACTCAAACATCAGCAACTGCAGCCGGCAGTATTCCGGATATTGGCTGTTCGGCCATTACAGCTTATGGAATAGAATACAGTACCACAAATGGTTTTCCAAACGGAACAGGTACACAGGTTGCTGCTTCTAATTTGAGCAGCGGAAATTTCTCTTCAAACCTTACAGGCCTTACAGCCGGTACTACCTATTACTATAAGGCTTATGCTACTAACGGTGGTGGCACTGGTTATGGTACACAGCAGCAGTTTACAACACAAAGCCTAAGCCCTGCTCTTTCTGCAACTACACTGAGCGGATTTGGCAATGTATGTATAAATACTGTTGCCGGCCCCAATTCATTTACCATCAACGGTACAAACCTTACTACCGCAAATGTAACGGTAGGGCCACTTTCCGGTTTTACATTTTCTACCACATCGGGTGGTACCTATACAGCTTCATTAAATCTTACTCAGGCAGGTGGTACCTTTACGCAACAAGTATTTGTAAGATTTAACCCCATTGCTGTACAATCGTATAGTGGCGATATTCCTGTAAGTGGGGGCGGCGCTACTTCTATTAATGTAGCTGCAACAGGTGCCGGTGTAAACTCCACACCTGCAGTAGTTACCGGCGCAGCAAGCAGCATTACACAAACAACTGCTACAGCAGCAGGAACAATTTCAGGCACCGGTTGCACTGTTGTTACTGCTTACGGAATTGAATATAGCACCACAAATAATTTCACACCGGGTACCGGTACACAAGTTGCTTCCGGCAATTTATCAGCCGGCAACTTTAGCTCAAACCTTACAGGACTTACGCCCAGTACTACATACTATTACCGTGCCTATGCTACTAATGGTGGTGGTACGGGTTATGGTAGCCAGTTAAGTTTTACAACAGCAGCGCCTACATTATCTGCAACCGCATTAAGTGGCTTTGGCAATGTTTGTATCAACACTACCACTGCTGCTAATTCATTTACCATAACGGGTGTTGGTCTTACTAGTGCGAATGTAAATGTAGGCCCGCTTGCAGGATATAGTTTTGCAACAACAAGTGGCGGTACTTATGCAGCATCATTAAGTTTGACACAGCCGGGTGGTGCTTATAGCCAAACCATTTACGTTAAGTTTTCTCCAATTGCTGTGCAAGCATACAATGGAAATATTGCAGTAAGTGGAGGCGGAGCATCAACTACTCAAGTAGCAGCATCCGGAAGCGGCGTAAATACAATGGCTACGGTGGTTACGGGCGGTTCATCAAACATCACTACACAATCTGCTGTATTGGCCGGCTCAGTTTCTGATAATGGTTGCTCTGCAGTTACAGTTTATGGAATTGAATTCAGTGGTATTAATGGATTTGCTGATGGTACGGGTACACAGGTTGTATCTGGCAATATCTCCAGTGGCAATTTCAATGTTACACTCAATGGCCTGGTACAAGGGGCTACTTATTATTACAAAGCATTTGCAACAAATAATGGTGGAACATCTTATGGTACACAACAATCGTTTACTGTATTATCGGTGGCTAATAGCTTTGCAGTTTATCCTAGCCCGGCGGATAAGGGTGGAAATATCAGAGTAGCCAAAAATAATGTACAGCCTGGCTATTATGGTGTTTTATTCTTCAACAGCAGCGGACAGTTAGTTTATCAGTATAACATCAATGTACAATCAAACTATATTAACCAGTTGATTACTTTGCCAGGTTCTATGAGCTCGGGCAATTACAGAGTATCACTTGTAAATAATGAGAAAGTGCTGGAGACTAAAACGATTCAAGTGTTTTAAGTTAGAATAATATCAAATTGTTTCTGACAGTTTGGAAACGAAAAGGCTTTAATACAAAATATTGAAGCCTTTTTTATTGAATATTGATACACGAATTATTTTTTCTGTAATAAAATAAACAGTTCATTTCCCATGCGGGGTGGGATGCTGTTGTAGCATGGTTCCATAATTTTTATAAGAAATAATGGATCAAACAAATATGTATATACTTCCCTTGAACCACCGAAGGGAGGACCTTCGGATTCAAATTCAGTAGCAAACAATACACCCATTAGTTTGCCTTGTGGTTTTAATAAGGAGGCTGCTTTTTGCACATAGGCTTCTCTTTTCTCAAGTATCTGAGCACAAAAAAATGTTTGTTCAATAATTAAATCGTAAGCACCCCGGTGTTGAAAAAAATCTTCGCAGATAATTTTTATTTGTGGATAGTCTTTAAATTTTTCTTCTAAAATCAGTACTGCTGTAGATGAAATATCAAGCAAAGTAATATTGGTAAAACCATTGGCCACCAGAAATGCAGCTTCATGTGCATTGCCGCATCCCGGTATCAAAATAGCCGCATTTTTATTTTTATATTGTTCCATATATTGGGTAAGGGCTGGAGATGCATAGCCAATATCCCAGCCCGTTTGCCCGGTAGTCCAACGATGATTCCAAAAGTCGGCGTTTAATTCTTTACTCATATTGAGAGGTAAGTTAAGGGTGATCTGATTTAAAGAAACCAGCTATTAATTTCATTGTATGTTATCTCGTAGGAGAAAAGTTGATCCGGTATATTTTCAATTTTTACCTGATGCAGCAACTTTCTGAAATGGTTGAGCAAGAACATCATAGGTCTGGAGCCGGTGCTCACTCTGTTCACTTTTAATTCTTGTAATTTATTAAAAGGAAGCGTATCCGTTGCCAGTATGTTTAAAGGCAACTGAATCTCTGATTTAAGAACAGCAATGGTTTCAAGTTCCTTAATAAACGGTATAAAAATACCATCGGCGCCCGCCTTTGCAAATGCTGAAGCTCTTTCAATGCAGGTTTGAATTTTATTTTCAATTGTACCGGGTAATAACATTGCATCTGTACGGGCATTTACAAACAGGTTAATTCCTTTTTTATAGCCCATTTCTTTTGCAATGTTTATCAATGTCGTGTGTAAAGCAATATCATTCAGATGAGCTTCATGTGTATAACCATCTTCAAGGTTGATGCCTATAATTCCGGTATCAATTAATTGTTCAATGAAAATTGAAAAACGATGGATATCATTTCGAAAATAGCCGCCTTCTATATCGGCCGATACCGGAACCTGAACCGTATTGCAAATTCTTTTTAATGCTTCCAAATGCACTTCGGGAAGAATTTTCTCTCCGTCTGCAAAACCTAAGGACCAGGCAAGCCCTGCACTGGATGTAGCAATGGCTGGAAAGCCCGCAGCTTCAATCATTTTTGCAGAAGCACAATCCCATGCGTTTATCAGCAATAAGGTTTGCTGTTGATGATGCAGGGCATGAAAATTTTCGGCTAATCTATGTTGTGAAATATGATTTATAACTTTTTCCATCTGAGATTGTTTTGTATCATTAATTATTATTAAAACATAGCTGCTACCAAATCATCTTCACTTATATTTTTAAAATGTTTTTCAATTTGGAAGGGAGCAAGCGCAGTACGAATTGCTTGCTCTTCATGTAAAATATTTTGCAAAGCAGATTCTATTTCTTCAATTCCTTTTTCAGAGAAAAAATCTCCAAATATTTTTAGTTTTTCAATAGCGCCATTTTTTACTTCGAGGTTCATTTCCAATACACCGCCTTGTGTGCGAATGGCTTTTTTGAAATTATACTCCGGCGATTTCCCAAAATTCCACTCATAAGTGCTGTATTTTTCATCTCTCAGTTTTTGTATCTGTTTTATGTCTTCCGCTGTAAATTCATATAGTCGTGCGCCCGGATAATTTGCTAATACATGGTTCATCAGTTTTTTTGTAAATGCTTCCAATGATATTGGTTGCTTTAAATGTTCTGATACATTGGTTACTCTTTTGGGAATTGATTTTACGGCTTTATCTACATATTTTACAGGATTGATGCGTAGGGCTTCACTTACATTTCGCATCTCGGAAGAAAATAAAATAGTGCCGTGATGTAGAATTTTATTTTTATGAATATGTGCAGCGTTGCCCGAAAATTTTTTTCCCTCAATCATCAAATCATTTTTTCCTTCAAATTTTGCATCAACACCCAGTTCCCTGATGACATCAATAATGGGTTTTGTAAATTTTTCAAAATCTGAAAGGCTTGAATCTTTTCCGGTTTCTGTAAAGGAAAAATTGAGATTACCCAAATCGTGATAAACGGCACCGCCGCCTGATAGCCTGCGTACCACAGCAATGTTGTGCTCTTTCACATAATCATAATTGATTTCTGCAAGTGTATTCTGATACTGTCCTACAATTATCGCATTATCATTTCGCCAAAGCATAAAGCAGTCTTCCTGCAAATGTTTTAAAATATATTCGTCAGTAGCTACATTGAAAAATGGATCAGTTGATTCATGATAGATGCAAAGCATAATCCTATAAAAATTTGATAAGGCACAAACGTACAGGAAATATTTCACTCATCATTTAGGGAAAGGACGAATGAGAAAGTTTTTTGAAAATTCCTCATAGCCAAAAAACAAAAATAGAATTACAAGAAAAACTAATTTGCTTTTATGCAAATTGAACCATTTGAATGAAGAAACCCAATTGCCTTACCATTTCTATCATCCTGAAAATAATATTATTTAGGCTTTCAATTTTATTACCCGCACTGTCCATACTTCGGGGCCTTTTTCCAGATACTCCCAACGAAAAGGTTCCTTGCTTTCCGCCTCCATTTGATAATAAAGTGGTTTGGGATCGTGATCATTTATAAATTCAAAAGCTTCTCCGGTCTTTATATCAGCAAAAGCTTTATAAAACATTTCATGTCTTTCGGCAGGTGGGTAGGGGCGAATATCCATTTCATTTACTACCGAAAAGCCATCATCACCCAGGCCGCTATTATCTTTTTTGGTAATATGTACTACGTACTCGCCGGGTTCTTTGGTTTTATATATCCAGGAATGTTTCCCTTCAAATTTCATTATGAAAATGCTATGAATTTCAACCGGGTCTTCATTTGCTATCAACTCCATAGTGGTATCGGGCTCCATCATTCCATAGCGATGAAATACAATTTGCTTCCACTCTTTTTTATCTGCTTTCCTTAAATCAAGCAGTGTCGCAATTTCACCAAACGTTCTTGCTTGCGAAGCAGCAGTACGGGTTACTTTTACTTTCCATTCTCTGCCACCTCGATTCAGATATTCCCAACCTACTACATCGCCATATATAGATCTAAATTCATAATATAGTGGCAAAGGATCGTGGTCGTTTATAAAAACAAAACTTTCGCCGGCAGGCAATTCTTTGAAAAGTTTAATGAGTAATTCATGTCTTTTGATGGGGATTAATACTCTTACATCTAGCTCTTCGCCTGCAACTATTTCATTATTCATAATTTTCTTTTTTTTTCTTTATGTAAGTATGAAAAATATCTGTGAAGCCTCAAAAGTAACAGCCGAAAATTTTCCAGACTTTTGAATTGTGGAAAATATTGACGTATATGATAAAAATCATATTTATCACCAATCAAAAGAATGTTTTAAGAAGTTTGGGACAATAATACTAATGTGAGAAACTGTTTTTTGAAAAGGGGTTCAAAAAAAGTGCTCAAAAAATGTAAAACCGAAAATGATTGCGTTAATCTGACTGACGATGTCCGGCATTTACCCAGTCTGTTATTTTTTGTTTGTCAACCGGCGTTAATGGAGCATTAGGAGCCAGTGGCATTTGTGTAGGAATATTATCTACAGCTCTTGCTTTAATTCTATCCCAGCTTGCAATAATATTAGCATCCGAATCAAAATTTTTACCGGCGGTAACGGCGCCATTAAGATGGCATGGTCCGCAATATCCTTTGATTACCTGTTTTACCAAAGCATATTTGGGTCCATAGTTCAAAATAGTAAATTGAGCAGTATCAGTACAACCCTTACTATTTTTTACGGTAAGCACATAATTGCCCGGAGCCAGATTTGTAAAAAAATTTTCTGATTGAAATGCACCATTGTTTAATTGATAGCTAATTGTATCACCCACCGGAAAGTTAATGGTAATGGTTCCATTATTGGAGACGCCTATTGCTTCGGTTTTAAAATATTCAACATTGTAGTTTACACCAATACAAGGATCGGGTGGGGTTACATCTTTGCTGCCGCAAGAAACGAGTAACCATAAAGATGAGATGAAGTAAAGCAGTTTGTATTTCATAATAAATTTTGGTTTGGCGTATATCTTACTTAATAGTTTAATATGTGTAATATACAAAATGGCAAACGCTTGCCAATATTTTTTTATCTTTGATCATCTTTTTACATTGTTACCATATCAAAAAGCAATTTGCCACACTGGGGCTGATTCTAATCGTTTTGCTTTTGGCCGTTAAGGCTGGTCATCATCACCCTGTTTCCAACTATCATAATACCGAACAACATGAATTTGCCGGCATTTCTCATCTAATTCAAGATTGTTCTATTTGTGATTTTCAAATAGCCCGAAATGCCTGTTTGCCAACTGTTGCTGAACTCACCGTTTCTGAAAGGGAGATTAGCATTGTCAGACCGGAAATAGTTGAAAAGGTTTACAATGAACGGCAGATTTTATTTTCTGAAAGGGGACCACCCAACTTACTTTGATACTACCGGTTTTCCACATTTTTTTGCTGATTTCTTAATCAAAATTTCTTCAGAATGTTTTTTCAAAAATCATTTTTGGGGCTCTTGCTCCTTTCTATCAATATTGTTTTGAGTGCACAAAATAGTTACACATTTTCCGGGCGCATTACAGATGCCAAATCCGGAAGCTTAATGCCCGGAGCTTCAGTCGTTATTTCAAATGAAGACAGGGCGGTGGCTGCCGATAGTTTGGGATTTTTTCAGTTTAAGAATTTAAGAGCAGGTCATCATATTGTTGAAGTATCCTTTGCGGGTTATGCATCTATTGTTCTACATATCGATCTGGTACAAAATCTGGAAAAAAATCTTACACTTCAGCCATTGGTTGTAGAAAATCAGGGGGTGACGGTGACTGGCGTAGCCGGCGCTACCATTATTAAAAAAACACCTGCGCCGGTGTACTTGGTTAAAAAATCAATGTTGTTGCAATCTGCAAACACAAATATTATTGATGCATTGACCCGTGTACCAGGTGTTGCACAGTTATCTTCCGGCCCGGCTATTTCCAAACCTTTTATAAGAGGGTTGGGATATAACCGAGTTTTAATTTTGAATGATGGCGTAAGACAAGAGGGGCAACAATGGGGTGATGAGCACGGTGTGGAAGTAGATGAAATGAGCTTAGCCCGAGCCGAAGTTTTAAAAGGTCCGGCTTCTTTTATGTATGGAAGCGATGCTTTGGCTGGAGTTATCAATTTGATAACAAATGTACCTGTTGCCAATAATAAAATAATGGGAAACATCACTTCCAATTTTCAATCAAATAATAATCTTTATTCTGTAAGTGGAAAAATGGCGGGTAACCGAAAAGGATTAAACTGGAGTGTATATGGAACCTATAAATCGGCAGGTAGTTATCGCAATAAATTTGATGGATATGTTTTGAATTCAGGCTTCAACGAAAAGAATGCCGGAGGTTTGATTGGACTTAACAAAAAATGGGGCTATAGTCATTTGTTGTTTAGCAGGTACGATCAACAACTTGGCCTGGTGGAGGGTGATAGAGATGCTACAACCGGTCAATTTATTCTTTTTAAGGGAACGCCACTGGAGCATATTGCAAATCAAAGTGAATTAAAAAGCAGCAGTTTGCAAGTACCCATGCAAATAGTACAACATAATAGAATTGTTTCCGATAATAATTTTATTATTAAAAAAAGCAGGCTGAAAATTAATCTGGCCCTGCAAAAAAATATTCGTCGTGAGTTTGGTAACCCTGAACAACCACAGGATAAAGAATTGGCGTTTGATCTGAAAACTTTTACATACAATCTGCAATGGCAAATGCGTGAAAAAAAGGAATGGCATACAACCATTGGCATAAATGGTATGTTTCAAAAAAATCTTAATAAAGGGCTGGACTATATCATACCTGATTATAATTTATTTGACCTGGGTGGTTTTGTATATGTACAAAAATTTTTCCAAAATCTTACTTTAAGTGGCGGAATGCGATTTGATAATCGATCTATCCGTGCTCAGGAATTACATGAAAATGGTATTATTAAATTTAATGCACTCCGTCGTTCAATAGCCAATTTTTCCGGAAGCATTGGACTAAGTTATGAACCTGGAGATAATATTACTTTAAAGGCAAATATTGCAAAAGGTTTCCGATCGCCAAGCCTTGCAGAGCTTTCAAGTAATGGAGCGCATGAAGGCACCAGCAGGTATGAGTATGGCAATAATCAATTGAAGCCGGAGCATAGCTTGCAGACTGATGTTGGTTTTGAATTGCATAACGAGCATCTAACATTTACCGGTTCATTGTTCTACAACCGCATGTATCATTTTATTTTTTATAGTAAGCTAAGATCAGTACAAGGTGGTGATTCTTTGGTCAACGTAAATAACGATTTCATACCTGCATTTCAATTTATGCAGCAAAATGCCCAATTGTACGGCTCCGAATTTGTTCTTGATATTCATCCCCATCCTTGGGACTGGCTTCATTTTGAAAACACTTTTTCTTTTGTAAGGGGAACATTCGACTTTGATGTTGATAACAGTAAAAACCTGCCTTTGATTCCTGCTGCGAAATGGAGTAGTGAATTAAGAGCAGAAATTAAGAATGCGGGGAAATTAGTGAAGAATGTATTTCTGGAACTTGAAATGATAAATACTTTTAAACAGAACAAACCCTTTTTGGGTTTTGATACAGAGTCAATGACAGTAGGTTATATTTTATGGAATTCAAATTTTGGTGCGGAAATAAAAGGGAATAGAAACCAAAACCTATTTAGCATTTATTTTTCCGTACTGAATATTGGTGATTTGGCTTATCAAAATCATTTAAGCCGGTTGAAGTATCTGGATATAAATAATGTAACAGGTAACAGCGGTGTTTATAATGCGGGTCGAAACTTTTCTGCAAAAATTAATATTCCAATTGACTTTAAAAAATAAAAAAAATCAGATAAGTAAATTAGATAACATTACATTAGTTTTTTCATTTGAAGAAATACATTTCTCCAGGTACCCCCATTGTAAACGTCTTTTTTGCCTTTTGCTTTTAAAATTTTTACGGCTTTTTTGCTCCTGTTGCCAGATGCACTACAGCAAATTATAGGGCGGTTCATGTCAACCAGGCGATCGGCTTGTGCAGCTATCTTTTCCAGTGGAATGTTTACGGAGTTGGGGAGCTTGCCCTTATCATATTCATGCGGGCTTCTTACATCAATAATGTATGCACCATTTTGCAGTGCATTTAAAACATTTTTATTGTCGTTTCTAAAAAATGAAAATAGTCCCATAATTAAGCTACACTTATTTTATTTTTTCTTTCACCTATTTGCTGACGCCACATTGCAAAATACAAACCTTTTTCGGAAAGTAAAGAATTGTGATTACCCGTTTCCACGACATCGCCTTTTTCCAACACGTAAATCCTGTCAGCATGCATAATGGTCGAAAGCCTATGGGCAATTAATATTGTAATTTGATTGCCCAATAAAGATATTTCTCTAATGGTGTCAGTAATTTCCTCCTCTGTAATAGAATCCAATGCCGATGTGGCTTCGTCAAATAACAGGAGTTTGGGTTGCCGCAGCAATGCACGGGCTATTGAGAGCCGCTGTTTTTCGCCTCCTGAAAGCTTTAAACCTCCTTCTCCAATCATGGTTTCCAATCCGTTTTCGGCACGGGCCAGTAAATTTTGACAAGAAGCTTTATTGAGCACATCTATCAATTCAGATTCGGTAGCGATAGGGTTTACAAACATCAGATTTTCTCTTATAGTTCCGGAAAATAAATTTGTATCCTGTGTTACAAATCCAATCTGATTTCTTAAATCATCAAAATGTATTTCCGTTTCATCCAAACCGTTGTATAATATTTTCCCGGATTGTGGACGATACAAACCCACTAATAGTTTCATCAAAGTGGATTTGCCGCTTCCACTTGGGCCTACAAATGCAATGGTCTCTCCTGTTTTTACCGAAAAACTGATATCGTTTATGGCTTTATGTGAAGCAGTGCGGTGTTGAAAAGCAACATGATCAAACTGAAGGTTTTTAATTTCGCCCAAATGTTTTGGATTACTGGCTTGTAGTTCCGGTTGTTTCTTCATCAGGTTGCCAAAGTTTTCGAGTGAGGCCTGTGCTTCACGATAAGAAAGAATGATATTTCCGATTTCCTGTAAAGGTCCAAATACAAAGAAAGAAAATATTTGCATGGTAACAATCTGGCCGGCATCCATCTCTTTGTGATACACAAAAATCATCAGCAATAATAAAATAATTTGACGAAGCGTGTTTACAAATGTGCCTTGAATGAAGCTAATACTTCTTATTCTCTTGACTTTTGTCAATTCCAGCCCCAGAATTTTGAAAGTGTTTTTGTTTAAACGACTTACTTCCTGCTGTGTAAGCCCCAGGCTTTTTACCAGTTCAATATTGCGAAGCGACTCGGTAGTAGCCCCAGCAAGGGCAGTAGTTTGCCCCACAATTTTTTTCTGTATTAGTTTTACTTTTTTACTCAGTAGATTTGAAATAATGGTAAGAAAGAATATACCACCAAAATAAACTAATGGAAGACTCCAGTGAATAGAAGTAGCATAAACGGCTACAAAAACAATTCCAACTAAAACCGGAAACAAAACATTGATAAATGAGGTAACAAATTTTTCCGTATCAATTCTTACTTTTTGCAGTATGCTTAATGTTTCGCCGCTACGTGCATCTTCAAATTCCTGATAAGGAAGTTTCATGGCATGTTGCAGCCCTTCAGTAAAAATAGTAGCACCAAACTTTTGTGTGATGAGGTTTAAAAAATAATCCTGAAAAGCTTTGGCTATCCGGCTTATCATGGCTACCGAAATAGAAGCAATCAATAGCCATACTACACCATACAATACTACCGGTTTGCCGTGGTTTCCGGGTATGGTGATATTGGAAAAGAAAAAATCATTATTGCCTAATTCTTTTACTGATTGATGGTAAGTAGCCAGGTTGACCAGTTTACCAAAAATGATAGGGTCTATTAAAGAAAAACCAATATTGACTGCCGCAAGAAATAGTACTAATGCCACCAGCCATTTATAGGGTTTCAGGTATTTAAATAAGATTTTCATTTGTTGTCAAATAGTTTCTGTATAGATATGGAGGACAGTTGCCTGCAAAATTAATCAGCGAATATACGAATCTCTCGGACTGCCATCAGGCAGGGTGTCGTGCAGGAAAACTGCAGGATAGCAGATGTAGGCGGTTAAAACTTCCTTTGTGGCGGCATGAGCCAGTAAATTATCGGCGATATATTGTAGAGGTGTTTGCATTTCAATCAACTTTTTAGCGCCACTGTGGTTGATGGAATAAGCAAAAGTAAAGTCGTGAAATCCTGCTTTTTTAAGATGTGGTGAGAAAGGGCGGGCATATAAATTTTTAATCATGGTATGGTCCCACTTCAGCTTTCCCAGACTGTGTTGCAAATGATATATCAATTGTTTTAAAGGCGTGAACCCGTTACGATCTCCGTTTTTATCCCAACCCCAGAATAATAATTCACAGTTTTCGGGAATCTCAGACAAGATGGCCGGAAGTTGTTGTAATTGTTTTTCATTGGG
The DNA here is from genome assembly GCA_022708055.1 of Bacteroidota bacterium. GTDB lineage: Bacteria > Bacteroidota > Bacteroidia > Chitinophagales > Chitinophagaceae > JJ008. The sequence goes on along the minus strand of JAKIZK010000006.1, from coordinate 18,995 downwards.
TACGGCATCATCTTCCATGATCAGTACTCGATTGTATCCATTTGCAATCATATCTTCATACATCATACGATGGCTCCAGCTACAGGCAATTTCACCGTGCTTCATAATTTTAGAAAAGCGATGATGTTTTTTTGCAAGTACAGGATCATAAGTACCGTGGCTGATCAGTTCTTCAATGCTGAATTTGTTTTTATCGGCCCCATAAAAAAAACTGTATTTCAGTCCCTGAAATCTATGCTCAAAAAGTTTTCTTCTTTCTGTTGCTGCTGCTACGCTGAGTACATAAATTTTATCGTAGTAAGAATTGAGGTATGAAAATAATTCCAGTAGCATGTTTGAGATAAATTTATTAACCCGCCCATCCTTCTCTGTCCAGACTTCTATATTGTATAGCCTCTGCTAAATGTTCCGGTTTTATATCTTCACTACTTGCCAGGTCGGCAATGGTTCTTGATACTTTTAGAATCCGGTCATAAGCACGGGCAGATAAATTAAGTTTTTCCATTGCTGCTTTCAGCAAATTTGCACCTACGGAACTAATGACGCAAATTTCTTTTAGCATCTTACTGCTCATTTGTGCATTGCAATAAACTCCCGGATGATTTTGATACCTTAACTCTTGCATTTCTCTGGCCTTGATTACTTTTTCACGAATGGTTGCAGAATTTTCCTGGGGTCGTGTTGCAGATAATTCACTGAATGCAACCGGCGTTACTTCTACATGCAAGTCAATTCTATCAAGTAGCGGTCCCGAAATTTTGTTTAAATATTTCTGCACTGTTCCCGGTGGACAGGTACATGCTCTTTCCGGATGATTATAGAATCCGCAGGGGCAGGGGTTCATACTGGCTATGAGCATAAAGCTGGCAGGAAAATCGACGGCTACTTTTGCTCTTGAAATCGTCACCCTTCTTTCTTCCATGGGTTGTCGCATAACCTCCAGTACCGTCCTTTTAAACTCGGGCAGTTCATCCAAAAACAAAACACCATTGTGTGCCAATGAGATTTCGCCGGGTTGTGGTACGCCACCACCACCTACTAATGCCACATCGCTTATCGTATGATGGGGCGAACGAAAAGGTCGCTTGGAAACCAATGTAGAATTTTCGGGCAACTTGCCCGCTACCGAATGAATTTTGGTGGTTTCCAATGCTTCTTGTAATGATAGTGGCGGCAGAATGGTAGGCAATCTTTTTGCAAGCATTGTTTTTCCGGCACCGGGCGGACCTATCAATATGGCATTATGCCCGCCTGCTGCGGCTATCTCTAATGCTCGTTTTATATTTTCTTGTCCTTTTACATCGGCAAAATCAATTTCAAAATCGTATTGCGAATTAAAAAATTCTTCTCTGGTATTTACAACTACCTGTTCCAGTCCTTTTTCTTCGTTTTCAAAAAAATCAATCACCTCTTTGATATGCGTAACACCATAAACTTTTAGATTGTTTACCATGCCCGCTTCTTTTGCGTTCACTTTGGGAACTATCAATCCATGAAAGCCTTCTTTTCTGGCTTGTATAGCAATGGGCAATGCACCTTTGATGGGTCTTATTTCACCATCAAGACTCAACTCACCCATGATGACGTAATTAGTAATGGCATCCGCATTTTTCAATTGTTCTGATGCGCCCAATATTCCTAACGCTATCGGAAGATCAAAAGCTGTTCCGCTTTTCTTAATATCAGCAGGAGCCAGATTTACCACCACTTTTGTTCTGGGTACTAAATACTCATTGGTTTTAAATGTACTCTCTATTCTTTGCAGACTTTCTTTTACAGCATTATCAGGCAGGCCTACAATCATCATATCTTTTCCGGTCTGGTTCAGCCAGTTTACTTCAATCGTAATGGTAATGGCTTCTACTCCATATACGGCACTGCCAAATGTTTTTACAAGCATGTATTGAAGATAATGAGAAAATTAATTATTTAGACCTGCATAGACCAATGGGAGGCGAATTGGCTATATCCGGCTGTAATTGTAATATATTACTGTTGATCTGGAGAATTTCATACTCCAACTTTTCACCATTTTCCAAATCAAGTGATAAAGTATATTTATCACGGCTCCATGTACCATTTACTTCTTCTCCGCCAATCGTAATTTTTACTTTTCCGTCATTAAAAAAATGGAAAACAGATTTACATTCTACCATCCAGTCGCCCGGCAATTTATCATATTCTTTTTCGGGAATTATAATCTGTCTTTGTAATTCTATTTTATATTCCTTATTTATGGAGCCAAATAAACGATCAATTTCTTCATTATCAGCTGTGTCTAATCTCATTTTACTGGTTATGAAAGTTTGATAGACTTGTTTGATACGTTCTGCGTCCGGATTATCGGGATTAGCATCTCTGATTCCAATAATGCTATCTATGAATTTTGAAAATACAGGTTTCATTCCTTCAAAACGACTGATGGTTCGGTCAATTACAGTTTTGAGTTTTTCATCTATTAATTTTTCTTCTTTAAGGTTGCGAAGGCTATTACAATCCTGATCCAGTTCCCGCATCATCTCAGTCTTCATCATTGAATAATCACAAGAAAAACAGGCAATGTTTTCAAATTTTTTAGATGCACTTTTAATGTAATCGTTAGCCGATTTCCAAACATTTTCATTTGCTTCTTTTTTCTCTTTTACTTCTTTCTTATGATCCTTTTTATCGGTAATAAAATGTACAATGAGATAACCTGCTACTGTAATAAGAATACCCAGAATGATGGTTTTCCAAATATTTTCTCCATGCGGAACGCCTGCCATAGTTTATTTTTTTAAGGTGGAGCAAGATAATAAGAAAAATTTTGAATTTCGGTTAGTTGCTTCTTACCATTTGGTAAATTTCATAAGGTGCCCCATCCTGTACCAGTGTAAAGGCATTTGCTGAAACATTGCTAAGGTTAAAGCGCCAATTGATGATTTCGCCGGAAGGCTGGCTGGTAGCCATGATCACTAATTTGTCTTTCTCTATTTTCCAGCTACCATTGGCGGTAGCCCCTTCTGTTTCTATCCATGATACTTTGTTGTCTTTTGAAAGGGTAACTACCGCACCCTCTGTTGCCCATTTGCCAATAATAAGATCGGGATTGATTTGTGTTACAAAATTTTTATTTTCAATAATATTACCACTACTGTCTAAAACTATGTTTTGCAAAAATTGAATTAATGAATCGTTTTTCTGCATTAAACCCGGGGCTTGCTGTACCATTAAAAACTCATCCATAGAAAAAGTACCGCCGTACCTATCTGCAAGTACTTTGGCTATTTCCTTTAGGTCATTCATATTTCTTTCATACATGCCATTGGTAAGTGTGGCAAACCGAATCATTTCATTAGTGGATGCTTCTTTTATTTCTTTAAGCGGCTTTTTGCTATTGGCAATTGCAGTCAATGTTTGATAATATTTTTCAACAGGCGGAATGGAGTTTTTTTCGTTTTCAATTCTTTTATTAAAAACTTTAATGAGGTCTTCATCTATATTTTTTCTTCTTTTTAAATCTTCAACGTCGGTTACAAATTTTTGGGATTCGGTTTTTATTGAATTTAAAAAACCATCGAGTCCATCGGTTGCCGCCGAATTTTGATAAGACATCATATTTCTGAAATACGCATTTTCATAACCTACAAATGATTTCCAGGTTTCTACGGTGGCTTCTTTTTTCTTTTGAAAATTATTTCCTTCCGGTTTTCTTAAGTTTTGTGTAATTAGAAAAACGATAGTAGAAGTAATGATGGTGACAATAGCGCCAACTGCGAGATTTTTTACATGAATCTTTGGCGGCGGATTATTTGATGGCTGTGGATTGTATTGCCCCGATTGCAAATTGTCGGAAGGGTGTGATGGTCCACTGCTGCTTCGACCTGCGGAGCTGTTGTAATTATTTTCAGGTATTCGTGGATTGTCAGACATAACGCTGCTTATTGCCCTAAGTTACAATTTTGAAAATAATAAAGCTATTTTATTTGGTTTCTGTAAGTATGCCTTCAAATAATAATTTAGTGTATGGATCAACGATTAACTGTGCTGGTTTTGCTGGTGCCGAAATAGTAAAAGTTTCTTCTTTCTTACTAATCTCTAGTTTTTGAATAGTGTTTGGCATATTGCCTGAAGACCATGCTATTTCCAACGGAAATTGAAATGCTGCTGATTGTTGTTTTTGAGTTACAGTTAGTAAGATTTGCTTGCTTTTGTCATTGTATTTCCAGTTGATAGCCAGTTTTGGAATATCGGGACTGTAAAGCCATTGATCAAAAAAACTATCAAGCGATTGGCCGCTTATTTTTTCCGCCACTTTCTGAAAATCTTTTGTGTATGCATTTTTTCCCTTATAGCTTTCGTAGTATGACTGGATGATTGTGTGAAAAATGGTATCGCCTACTTTATTGCGCAGCATGTGCAACACCCAACCGGCACGGGCATAGTTATTCGTGTTTATTAATTGTCGCCTGGGAGTAATGGAATCTACAATAGGTTTGTCGGCATATTTTAAATAAGCGATTACTTCATTTCTGTCGGTAATCAATCTTGTACGAAACTCATCAGTTCCATATTTTGTTTCGTAATAAATATGGGTAAGATAAGTGGCAAACCCTTCACTGAGCCAGAGGTGAGAAAAGTTTTGCTCGCTGGCCATATCGCCAAACCACTGATGCACGATTTCATGTGCAAATAACGATTCTTCTTCGCGATGACCCACTACCGAGTTTTCGTGATAGAAAATGGCTCCGGCATTTTCCATGCCGCCAAAGATTGTTTTGGATTGCACATTTGCCAGTTTCTTGTATGGGTATGGTCCAATATAATTGATGTAAAAATTTAAAATATCTTTTGCCATTGCATAATCATAAAATCCTGCTTCTTTATTTTCGGGAAAAACCCAACTACTAACCGGAATACAATCATTTACGTTGCCAATATAATTAACCGCAAATGAAGCGACACCTATCACCATTATTTTGGTGGGCAATGAAATTTCTTCTTTCCAATGCGTAAGTTTTAAATTGTTTTTCAAATTGGATTCTTCCACCAATACACCGTTTGAAATTACCTGGTAATGATCGGGTGCCGTAACTAAAAATTCAAAAGAGGCTTTATCGTCAGGGCGGTCGTTGCAGGGCAGCCAGTAGTGTGCCCTATCGGGCCAGTTATCGGAGAAGAAAGTTCGGTTGCCATATTTATTTTTTGAGATGATAAGCCCATCAGCAGGAATGCCTTTATAAAAAATGTTAAGTTGTAAAGTATCGTTAGTTCGTTTATAATCTGTAAGATTCAAAACCAGTTTATTGTTTTGATGAGTAAACGGGATTTTTTCCTTGCTATTTGAATCATCATTTATCCGGGTTACCATCATTCCTTTTCCGGATGTATTAATATTTTGCAGATCAAGAGAAATAGACTGGGTTTGCTTAGGAGCAATAAAACGGATCGTCGTAGTTCCAAAAATCGAGTCGTTTTTGTCGTTTAACTGCAGCCGGAATGTATAGTGCAGAATATCTGTTTGATCTTGTGCGTTCGATAAAGATGTGGTTGTTGTAAACAGTAAAAATAAAAGACAGTTTTTTATCATGCTTCAGGTTTAAATATTTTTGCAGGTTGCTGGGTTGCCAGCTGTATGCGGTCAATAATTTTTGTAAGTGGCAATGGTTTTAGTAGTTTGGGTGGGTCAATATTTTCATCAATGTCATCAAAATAGTTCACTGCTTTAATGGCAATCATTGGATATGAGTGAGGATACTTTGCTGCATAAAATTCGTGCATCTGACTGAGGCTGAAATGTTCCATTAAGAAGTAAACATTGATAAAATCTTTCAATCGTTTACCGCTTTGCACGATGGCGTGTAGTTTCATTGCAGTAATATCTTCTAATCCAAAAAAACGAATTCCTTCTTCTGTTTGTGGTGGAAATAGGATTTTATAGTCGTGACGAATGAAATCTGTTTTGATGTTGTTGACTACGGCCAATAATAGATTTTTTCTTGCTCTTGTTATTGCAAGATTAAACTTGGATTTTAGCCATCTCTCAATCTGTTCAGCCTCAAATTCATTTTGGGTAAATAAATCAATATCTATAGAATTGCGATGGCCAAGCTGTAATGCACGCGACGTGCCTCCAACAAGAAAAAAATCTCTCAACTTTGAAATAGCCTGCAATTCTTGAATGAGTTTAAAAGTGCCAGGGGCAATAATTCTTGGGTCTTTATGCAACATTTAGAAAACCTGAGGTTAGAAAAAATTTTGAAAAATCTTTATCCCTTTTATCTAATTGAGCACTCCATTCAATAGTTTCAAGTATTTGATCTTTAGAATAAAGTTTCATCATTTCTCTCCATTCATCAAGATTACCTCTTTCAAGTACTCTTTCAATCACAATTTTGTAAGATTTTTCATAATTGAAAGTCTCCAAATCATACTCCCAAAGCAATGCAGGATTGATAATATGCGGTCTTTCTTTTTTCATTTTTCTGTACTGTAAATATACGAAATATAGATTTGCATTCCTGATTATTTGACATCTGTTACATTAAGAATCTGCCAAAATTTAAAGTGAACAAGCTATAATTTATCCAGCATGTCCACTACTTTCTCTCTTTTTAAAATTACGTAACCAATACGATCATTACTGATTCCCTCTTTGAGCTGGTAGCTAAATTCTAATTGCTCGTTATTGACATTGGTTTCAAAATAGCGGAAAGAAATGTTTGGATAATTTTTTAGTTCTTCACCTATTTCATATAAGTGTGTGGAGAGAATGAAAAGTGAATTTTTGATTTTTATTAAACCCTTGATTACCGTCAATGAACATTTCATGGCGTCCTGTACATTGGTGCCCTTAAAAAGCTCATCAATAAGCACCAGCCATTTTTTTCCATCGTTTATTTTTTCAATAGTGTTTTTTATGCGTTGTACTTCGTTGAAGAAAAAACTTTCTCCTTTGGCTATATTGTCCACCACATTAATATTGCTGAGCAGTCCATTGAATAAAGTGAGTTTTAAATGTGCAGCCGGCACACCCATTCCAATATGAGCCAGAAATACAGCAGCACCTATGGATTTAATCAAGGTGCTTTTACCTGCCATATTTGCCCCGGTTAAAAAAAGAAAATTATGTTCGGGATTCATTTGCAAATCATAAGCAATGGGCTGGGGTAGCAGCAAATGATACAAACCTTTTGCATCTACCAATGGACTTTCCTGTTCTATAAATTCAGGAAAACTGAGGTTATATGTTTTTACGGCCACTGCCATTGCATACCATGCATCCAGCCGGCTGTAAATGTCTATGAGTTCCAGAGTATTGGTCTTATATCTTCCTCGCAGGTGAAAAGCAAAGTAAAGAAGCTGGCTTTTTGAAAATTTTTCACCCGGTTCTGTTGCTGCAAGTTTCAGTAACGGTCCTTCTTTCAATATGCCATTTATTCTGTCTAAGTAAATTTTTATATGAATAGGCAAGTCCACATCTTCTAACAGTGCTGCTATTTTACAAATACCGCGATAAAAATCTGCAAAATGCGGAACCGAATATTTTACCAAAGCATAATCTTCGGAGTGCAGCCATTTGTAAAAAAAATTATTGAGCGAAGCAGGTGACTCGCTGATGGGGTCTAATGCATACTCCATAAACTTCTCCATGACCAGCATGGTGCCATTGCTGATATCAGTAGGCCAGTCGCTTACATGCTCCATAAAAGTGCGAATGACTTTTTGTGTGCCGATAATTTTTTTCAGGTCATTGTGTGGTTCGCAAAAAAATTTGCGAAGCCATTCGCTGCCTCCAACAGTGCGTGTAAAATTTAACTTATGGAAAATAGAAAACTCTTCTTCGTGGTGGAAGATGGATATATCGTTGAAACTGGTGTTATCTATTTGCATAAGCTTCGAATAATTGAATGGGTAATTGCTTTTTAGCGATTAAACAATAATCGTTGTCCTTTAGTTGTTTCATTCCAAGTCCCGTTTTGATATACCAAATTGCCGTTTACGAATGTATGTGTTATAGATGCAGGAAATGTAAAATTCTCTAATGGACTCCAGCCACATTTATATAAAATATTGCTTTTGGTTACTGTGTAAGGCAGATTCAAATCAGCAATAACCAAATCGGCATGAAATCCTTCGCGGATATAGCCTCTGTCTTTTATTTGAAAACAATCCGCTACTGCATGGCTCATTTTTTCTGCAATTTTTTCTAAAGTAATATATCCTTCTTTGTAATAATGCAGCATTAATAATAAAGGATGCTGTACTAATGGTAACCCTGCATGTGCATTTTCGTATGTTGTATTTTTTTCATCCCAGGTATGGGGTGCATGGTCGGTGGCTATTACATCGAGCCGGTCGTCGAGTAATGCTTTCCAAAGCGCCGATCGGTTGTGTTGTGCTTTTATTGCCGGATTACATTTTATGAGATTACCCAGTCTTTCATAATCATGGCTGGTAAAATGTAAGTGGTGCACACATACTTCCGCTGTTATATGTTTTTCTTTTAGTGGGAATAGGTTAGTAAACAACTGCAACTCTTTTTCGGTGCTGATATGCAAAATGTGTAAACGGGTATTGTATTTCTTTGCTATTTGTATGGCATATAATGAAGATTCATAACAGGCATCTTCATTTCGTATAATTGGGTGATCTGCCGCCGTTAATGTCTTTCCTTGTTGCTTAAGATTTTCAAGATTTTTTTTAATGATAGATTCATTTTCACAATGCGTAGCGATCAGTAGTCCGGCTTCTCTGAAAATGGTATCTAATGTGCCCGGATTATCTACCAGCATATTGCCGGTACTGCTTCCCATAAATATTTTAATGCCACAAACCTCATTTCTTTTTTCATTTGTTTTCAACACTTCTGCTGTGTTTTGATTGCTTACTCCCATGAAGAATGAATAGTTGGCAAGCGATGTTTGTGCCGCTATCTGATATTTATCTTCCAACAGTTCTTGTGTAAGTGCATTGGGAATGGTATTGGGCATTTCCATAAAACTGGTAACACCCCCTGCCACAGCTGCTTTGGATTCGGTATATATTGTGGCTTTATGTGTAAGACCCGGTTCCCGAAAATGTACCTGATCGTCAATACACCCGGGAAATAAATATTTTCCTGTTCCGATTATTTCAATGCAATTTGAGTTAACATGAGCGATCTGTGAGGCCAGTTTTTCTATTCTGCCGTTCGTTATTAACACATCTGCATTAATAATCCTTCCTTCGTTTACAACTTGAATATCTTTGATCAGGTATTTTTGCATATTATTGTTTATTGAAATGAAACCAATACCCATGCAAATTAAGCAAACCGTTTTAAGGGCACTACTTATCCTGTTTCCCTGCTCCGTTTTTTCTCAATCCGTTTCTTTGCCGCAAGGCGATAAAGCTAATATTATATTGGAAAGGATGGAAATAAAGAGCCGTACAGATTCTTTTTTCAATTTTTCTAAAACCAGGCCTTTTACACGGCTACATACTATAAATGCAGTAAGTCACTATCTGCAACAGAACGGCAATGAAAAGATATCAGCTGTGGATGCACACAATGTAAAAAGCGTGATGTTGAATAATCTGGAATATGTGCCAGTGGCAGACCGGATGAAATATGCTTCCAAAAAATCAATCTGGAAAAATTTTTATAAAACTCCTGCAAATTTGTATGAAGTGCATACCAAAGATTTTGATTTGGTGGTGAATCCGGTTATTCAGTTTGTAGTAGCAAAAGAAAAAGATAATGATGAAACACTTTATCTGAACTCAAGAGGACTGTCACTTCGGGGGAAAATTGCCAATAAAATCGGCTTCTATACTTATCTAACTGATAATCAGGAAAAAGATCCTTTCTATGTAAGAAATTGGGTGAATGCAAGAGAGGCAGTGCCGGGTGCCGGAAACTATAAAACTTTTAAAACAACAGGTTACGATTATTTTGATGCTCGTGGTGGTATTTCATTTAATGTAACTAAGTATATAGATGTTGCATTTGCTTACGACCGCAATTTTATTGGAAATGGTTACCGCAGTATGATGCTGGGCGATCAAAGCAATAGTAATTTGTTTTTAAAACTGAATACACGCATTTGGAAAATCAATTATCAGAATCTTTTTATGGAACTGCACAATACTGAAAAAAGAACGGGCGATAGATTGATTGGAAAAAAGTATGCAGCCATTCATCATTTAGATATTGCGCTTACCAAGTGGTTGAATATGGGTCTATATGAAGCAGTAGTTTTCGGCCGCAAAGATCATTTTGAATTTGGATACCTCAACCCGATAATCTTTTATCGTTCTATTGAGTTTCAAAATGGAAGTTTTGACAATTCGCTTGCCGGGCTTGATTTAAAAGCGAATGTGGCAAAGAAATTTCAGTTGTATGGTCAGTTAGTATTGGATGAGTTTGTACTTTCTGAAATCACTAAAAACCGTGGCTATTGGGCAAACAAATGGGCTATACAAGCAGGGGTAAAATATATTGATGCATTTGGTATCAGTAATCTTGATTTGCAGTTGGAGCATAACCGGGCAAGGCCTTTTACCTGGTCGCATAATGATTCGGTTGCCAATTTTACACATTATAATCAACCGCTGGCGCATCCGCTGGGAGCCAATTTCAGTGAGTACATTGGTATAGCAAGATATCAACCCGCACCAAAATGGCTGGTAGTAGCAAAACTCATTGCATATACACAAGGCAGAGATAGCAGCAGCCGGAGTTTTGGCAGCAATATCTTTTTGCCTAATCAGGCACCATTTAGATCAGGTGATTATGGGTATGCGATAGGCAGCGGCTGGAAGACAAATGTTTTTTATGGCTCCCTGCTGGTTTCTTATGAGTTGAAGGAAAATATGTTTTTTGAATTCAATGCGGTTTATAGAAAGCAAGATACAAAAACAGCTCCTATTACTTCTTCAAATACTTCAGTTGTGTCATTTGGTTTTAGATGGAATATGCACAGAAGAGAAGTGGATTATTAATTCAATTGCGGGTCTATTGGAAAGTTGATCATCATTTCATAATCGCCGCCCAATTGTCTGATTGCATCTTTCCATATTTCATGTGAAGATGTATGAAAGACAAGCTTGCGTGTTGCAGCTACGGTCAGCCAGGTATTTTCTTTCATTTCTTCATCCAGTTGTGCTTCTCCCCAGCCGGAGTAGCCCAGAAAAAAACGAATTTTGGAAAAATCCATTTCTCCATCCTTTATCATTTTTACCACAGTTGCAAAATCACCACCCCAGTATATACCTTTCATAATCTCTTGGCTTTCGGGAATAGCATCTCCATATTGATGCAGCAGGTGAATGGTATGTTGCTCCACCGGCCCGCCATAATACACGGGAATTTTATATCCTTCCAGTCCATCAACCAGTTCGTCCAGCGTATTTTCAAAACGGCGATTAATTACAAAACCAAAACTGCCATCTTCTTTATGCTCGCACAAGAAAACAACGGTTCTCAGAAAATTAGGATCCTTTAAAAAGGGGTCGGCTATAAGCAAAACCCCGGCTGCGGGTATTTTCATTTTTCTAATTTAGGGAAAGATTTTAAAATGCCGTTAAAAGAATTTAATTATACTTTTTAAAGGAAAGAATGCCAATTGTCCGATGTATTTTTACAACCGGTACATTTTTTCTATTTTGGGCAGTGCTAATTAACACATGAAGAAAATTTTCCCACTTATTGCAATCCTGATTACACTTTCACTTATCGGAACCATTTTTATTCAGGTATCCTGGATAAAGAATCTGGCATTGGTAAAGGAGGATATCATCAAACAAAAAATTTATGATGCTGCTAAAAAAGTTGCCAACGAGCTTTCCAGTCAGGCTTCAGTAAAAAACAGTTTGGCTTCGGGGCCGCAAAAGAATAATTTTCTAAAAGATCCTTATATCAAGGATTTTCAAAAATTTTCTTACTCGGCAAGAGACATCAACCTGGAAGATGTACGCAAAAAAATTAACCAAATACTGGAAGATGCAAATGTAAAAGGAGTGAATATTGAACTGGGTTATGCTTCTTTTGATGATAACAGTTTTAAAAATGCAACAAAAAATTTTCTCGCACTATATCAAAGCGAAGACAAAATAAATAATTATCACTGCAATTTTATTATTGATGCCCTTAGTGGCACGGCCGATGAAAACCTGATTGGAAAAAATGCATTGTTTGTTGTAGTGCCGCAAATCAAAAGTTTGGTTTATAAATCTTTGATTTGGCGCATCGTGTCGGCTATACTTTTTACACTGGTTATTCTGGCTGCTTTTTACCTGACATTTATCACAATGCTCCGTCAGAAAAAACTCGCTAAGATCAAAAATGATTTTATCAACAATATGACGCATGAGTTTAAAACACCCATCGCCACGATTTCACTGGCGGTGGATGCTATGCGAAACGATAAAGTCATCAGCAATAAGGAAAAACTTGGCTATTTCAGCGGTATCATAAAAGAAGAAAATCAACGAATGAACCGCCAGGTAGAAACCATATTAAAAGCATCACAGTTAGAAAGACAGGAAGTAGAGCTGGCATTGAAACCATTTCATGTGCATGAGCTGATAAAAGATGTTGCCGACAATTTTCGGTTGCAACTGGAAGATAAAAAAGGCCGTATAGATTTATCGCTGCATGCATCTAATGATTTGATGGATGTGGACGAAGTACATTTTTCAAATTTGATTAATAATCTTCTTGATAATGCGATTAAATATTGCAAAGAAAATGTACCGCCGGTCGTAAAAGTGTTTACACAATCCAATGCAAAAAAACTGATTTTGAAAGTAGAGGACAATGGCATTGGTATGAACCGTGAAACGGTAAAGAAAATTTTTGAAAGATTTTATCGTGCCCATACCGGCAATTTGCACAATGTAAAAGGTTTTGGATTGGGTCTTAGCTATGTAAAAACAATGGTGGAAGCGCATGCCGGCGAAATCAAAGTAGAAAGTACATTGGGCAAGGGAAGTATATTCACTGTTGAATTTCCATTGAAAAAATCATAGCAGCTTTTCATCGGCCCACAACAAGCTACCATCTCCATAACTTAAAAACCGGAAATTATTTTTAAGGGCGTAGTCATATACTTTACGCCAGTTATCTCCCATGAGTGCTGCTACCAGCAATAGCAAAGTGGATTGTGGTTGATGAAAGTTTGTGATCAGCCCATTTATTATTTTAAAGCGATAACCGGGCGCTATCAATATCTGTGTTTTGGTAATCAGTCTTTCAATTTTATTTTTTTGCATCCAGTGAAGCAAAGCCTGTAAAGCCTTTTCGGGCGAAATACCGTGTTGCTCCAGTTCATAAGCTTCCCATTGATTGAGGGCAAGCGGCCATTCAATCTTCGACATTGATTTTACCCCCAACCAATAAAGGCTCTCAATGGTTCTTAATGTTGTAGTACCTACTGCAATTATATTTTCGGCTAAATTGTTCAGTATATTTTCAATAAAAATTTTTGATACATCAATCCATTCTGCATGCATTTCATGTTCAAACATTACGGGTGCATATACCGGCTTGAAAGTGCCTGCGCCAACATGTAGCGTTACAAAATCCCGTTGGATATTTTTATTTCTTAGTGATTGGAAAATATTTTCAGTAAAATGAAGCCCGGCAGTAGGGGCCGCTACCGAGCCATCTGATTCAGCATAAATGGTCTGATATCTTTCTTTATCTGTTGCTATGGCTTCTCTTTTGATGTAGGGCGGTAAGGGAATAGCACCTGCAAAATGTAATAATTCAGCAAAACTTATACCGGTATCATTCCAAAACAATTCCACAATAAAAAAGCCGGTTTGTTTGCTGATAAACTTTGCAGAAAGGATGATTTCCTTTCCTGAATAGTTAATTTTTTTTTCTAACAATTGACCGGGTTTCCATTTAGATGCTCCGCCTATCAGGCATTGCCAATGCACTTTTGATTTTTGCAACATCGCAGTGGCAATATCAGCATATTGTACATCGGGCTCCAAACAAAAAATTTCTATGATACCTCCTGTAGGTTTTTGAAAAATTAACCTTGCCGATATAACTTTTGTATTGTTAAAAAGCAGTAATGATTTTTCCGGAAGGTGTGTCGCAATGTTTTTATAACAATCTTCAGCAATCGCACCTTGTTTATAAATCAGCAGTTTTGAATCATCTCTGTTTGTAAGTGGGAAATGAGCTATTTTATCATCAGGCAGCTGATAAGAATAGTCTAAAATTGAAATGTTTTTTGGATCTGTCATTACACAACTAACTGTTGTATTAAGCAGCAAATGTACAAGCCGGGAGCTAAGATTTTTTTACAGAATTTCATTTTCAAATAAAACCTGTTTCTCTACTGAACTACATTGCTATTCACAACTTATCCACGCTTATCCACAGCTTATTCAGGCATTTTTCATTTTTGGGAGCAATATCAGGCTAAAAGCCTTTCCTGTAGGGCATTTGGTGGGTTTTTGGTATGGGGATAAAAGATTTTTGAAAAAATTTGGTCAATAAATGGGAAAAGTGGTTATTTTGTGGGAACAAGTTAAAATTGTTTCAACTAATTGATAATGACAACGCTTCTTGGAGAATATGCAGCTACGTTAGATGTAAGAGGACGTTTTCTGTTTCCGGTAGGTTTAAAAAACCAGTTGCCGGAGCCGGAAAGAGAGCGATTTGTTATTAACAGAGGTTTTGAAACATGTTTGACACTTTACCCCATGAAAACTTGGGATCCGCTCTTTGCAAAAGTGAATGGGTTGAATGAATTTGACCCGAAGCAGCGGGAGTTCAAAAGGGCATTTTTAAATGGCGCCACTTATGTGGAGCCGGATGCGGCGGGAAGAATCTTGCTGCCGCCAACACTGAAGCTGTATGCTGAGATGACAAAGGAAATTGTGCTCATGGCTTCAGGCGATAAAATAGAAATCTGGGATAGTAATAAGTACAAACAGTTCTTTGATTCAATTTCTTCGGATGCATTAAGTGATCTGGGAAATCAGGTTTTGGGAGGAGGAAGTGATCCGTTAAAAAACTAACAGGTTGAAAATTATGGGAAAGTCTAAAAAAGAAATGGTCCCTTTCAGCTTGTCAGATGAACAACCACAACACTACCACACACCCGTATTGCTTGCTGAAACCATTGAGGCACTCAATATAAAACCTGATGGCGTATATGTGGACTGCACATTTGGAGGTGGCGGACATGCAATGGCAATATTGGAAAAACTGGGAGCCGGTGGCCGCTTATTTGCTTTTGATCAGGATGCGGATGCCAAAAGAAACCTGCCGAATGATGAAAGATTAGTTTTTGTTTCACAAAACTTCAGACACCTGCAACGTTTTCTAAGATTGGAAGGAGTGAAAGCTGTGGATGGCATTATGGCCGATTTGGGTGTAAGCAGTCATCAGTTTGACGAAGCCGCCCGTGGGTTTTCCATCAGGCAAAATGCCGAACTGGATATGCGAATGGATCAACGGCAAACAGGCACAGCTTATGATGTAGTGCAATCTTATACTGAGCAACAATTGCACAAACTGTTTGAGCAGTATGGCGAAGTAACCAATTCTAAAACGCTGGCTAAGAAAATTGTGGAAGTAAGAAACAGCAGTTCCATGAAAACAATTGATGGTTTTAAAAATGCAATTCGAGATGTTGTTAAAGGAAATCCCAACAAGTACTTCGCCCAGGTTTTTCAAGCATTGAGAATTGAGGTAAATGATGAGTTAGGCGCATTGAAAGAAATGCTGCAACAAATTCCATCCTTGTTAAAACCCGGAGGCAGAGCAGCCATTATCACTTTTCATTCTTTAGAAGACAGGGTAGTAAAAAATTTTTTTCGTCGCGGTTCTTGGGAAGAGCCGGAAGAGAATCCTTTTACCAATACTACATCAGTAAATGAACTGCTGGTAATAACGAAAAAGCCGATGCAGCCTTCTGAAAATGAGCAAAGATTAAACCCAAGAAGCAGAAGCGCAAAGCTAAGAGTGGCAGAAAAAAGAATGTTGGTGTAAATAAAAGTGAATTAACGAAAACATTAAAGAAAGTAAATATAGAGGGCACAAAAATTGAAAAGTCTATATCCCTTGAAATCCATCTCAGAAAAGAGATAATGAAAAACCAAAAGCTGAAAACAGATTGAAGGTATGATGACAGTGGAAACAAAAAATGTAAAAGAGAATGAACAACCTGACCGGCCGGAAGCCAATGCCGGGCAAGCCGGCTGGAAACGATGGCTCAATTATCAGTCGGTAGTAAAGCAAGTGCCATTCTTTTTGTTTCTCGCATTGCTGGCAGTAGTGTATATCTACAATGGTCACAATGCCGACAATACCATCCGCCGTATCAACCGTACGGCAAAAGAAGTAAAGGAATTGAAGTACGAGTATATCGATCTTAAAAGTGAAGTGATGTTTTTGAGTAAACCGGGAGAAGTCATAAAGGCCGTTGTGCCTTTGGGGCTGAATGAACTGAGCCAGCCACCGGTAATATTGAAAGACTCGATAGCTGCAGTAGCAACAACGAACTAAACGAATCATTGCTCTGGACGGCATTGATGAACCCATAAACACGCTGTACATAAAATGTGCAGCGTAACAACTAAAAGGAAACGGGCATTGGATGTAAAACGTGACATATTGTGGAGAGTGTACATCAGCTTTATCGGCATTGTAGTGCTGAGTGTATGCGTGTTTGCCCGGGCTTTATATATTCAGCGTTTCGAAGGCAATCACTGGCGCAGTATGAGCGACAGTCTTCATCAGCGCTATATTCCGCTTACAGCCGAAAGAGGTACCATCTATAGCGAGGCTGGTGAAATGCTCAGTACCTCTGTTCCTACATTTGATATTTATATTGATTTTTATGCCGAGGGATTAAGAGATAAAAAGGGCAAAAGGTTTTTTGAAAATATTGATTCACTCTCAGCTGCACTGGCCGGTCATTTTAATGACAAAACCGCAGTTCAATATAAGAACGAGTTATTAGCTGCTTATAAAAAGCCCAACAACCGCCACTGGCTGCTTAAAAAGAAACTTGCTTTTGAAGATTATAAGGCATTGCGTGATTTTCCACTTATTAAATTGGGAAGAAATAAAAGTGGTGTTATTGTAGAAACAGATTCAAAACGACTTACGCCATTCAGATTGTTGGCCAACAGAACCATTGGACTTTCACGTCAGTATGTATCGGCCGACAGAAAAACCAAAAGCCAGAATGTAGGACTTGAAAAAAGTTATGATACTGTACTGAACGGCCGCGATGGGCAAAAATTAGTTCGCTTTATTGCCGGCGGCACAGCCATTCCAATAGAAGGCTCTGAAACGGACCCAGTAAACGGACAAGATATTTATACTACACTCGATGTAAACATACAGGACATTACCGAAACAGCATTGATGAAAATGATGTTGCAAAGCAAAGGACCTTATGGTACGGCTATTGTAATGGAAACAGCAACTGGCGAAATAAAAGCCATGGCCAATCTTGGTCGCCAAAAAGATGGCAGCTATTATGAAGATGATAACTATGCACTGCGTGCTACCGAGCCCGGCTCCACTATTAAATTGGCCACTTTACTTTCTGTTTTAGATAAAGGCAGCAGCAAGCCAACAGATATGGTGGAAATAGGTGGCGCAGGCAGAGCTAAAGTGGGAAATAAAATGGTAACCGATGCAGAAAGATCGCCTAAACCTTTCCTTACTGTTCAGGAATGTTTTGCGCATAGCTCCAATATTGGAATGAGCAAACTGGCCTTGAAAGCATTTGGCGAAAATCCAATTGGGTTGAAAGAATATTTGCACAAGTATCGCTTAGATGTTAAATCACCAATTGATTTAACGGATGTACCTAAGCCTACCATGGCTCCGCTTGATCAAAAAGGAAGTGCACAGGGCAATATGCTTTGGATGAGTTTTGGATATGGCATACAGGTAAGTCCATTACAAATTCTTACACTTTACAACGCCATTGCCAATAATGGGAGAATGATGAAACCGTTTTTGGTGAGCAACATTCAAAGTAACGGCATCATTCGCCGAAAATTTGATCCAGTTGTAATAAGCGAAAATATTTGCAAACCATCGGTAGTTGCAGATGCACGCAAAGCAATGGAAATGGTAGTTACCGAAGGAACTGCTCGCAAAGCAATGAAAGGTTTGCCTTTTGCTGTTGCCGGTAAAACAGGCACTGCACACGTTTCCGATGGAAAAATAAAATATGCTGATGGCGTATATCAGGCAACATTTGTCGGTTATTTTCCGGCCGATAAACCTCAATATACCTGTATCGTTGTTATCAGAACCAATCCACACGATCCGGTACACTATGGCGGCTCGCTGGGTGCTCCTGTTTTCAGAGAAATTGCTACTAAGCTTTATCCGCAATATGTGGAACAGAAGAATGCAACACAATATGCTGTAGTAATAGATAGTTCCAACTATTTCTATGCAGGTCTTTCAAGCGATATAAGGAAAGTTTTTGCTGATTTGAAAATGCGTTATCAGGATTCGGTGCAGCAAAATAAATGGGGAATGGTGTATGCCAGTAATTATCAGGCATTAATTAAAACAAATACGGTGAACCAGCAATTGATGCCCAATGTAAAAGGAATGGGATTGAAGGATGCGTTGTACTTGTTGGAAAATATGGGAGTGAAAGTAAAAATTAGTGGAAAGGGAAAAGTGTCCGGACAGTCTATTGCACCAGGTACTGCATTGGCAAAAGGATTGACCGTGATATTGGATTTAAGTTGATGAAAAAAAATTGAGTGTGCTATTACAGGATATTTTATATAAAGTGGCGATAAGAACAGTGAGAGGAAGCACATCGGTGGGGGTGAATGGTGTAGCGTTAGATTCAAGGAAAGTTGAAAAAGGCTCTTTGTTCGTTGCGGTAAAAGGCTCGGTGGCAGATGGTCATTTATTTATTGAGCAGGCAGTGGCAAATGGTGCAGCAGTTGTTGTGTGCGAGCAGCTTCCGGCTTTACTAAACGAGCAAGTGGTGTATGTAGAAGTGGCAAATAGTGCTGCA
>JAKIZK010000069.1:267-11659 GCA_022708055.1 Bacteroidota bacterium | reverse complement strand
CAATGATTATAAAACATGAATTTGATTAACAACTCATGAGTCATTCATTTGAAATTGGAAAACAGTAAGGATAAAAGGGAAATTAGAAGGCGATCCAGGGATATGAATTAATCTAAAAGACTGCTGCATTTTCACATGAAGCAGTATGGGCGTAAATATAGAAGCCCATTTTGTAAAATGCAAGCCAAACCCTATCGTATTTTTCCGTATGTTGAAAAGTTTCTCAAAAAATCTTTAACATCAAAAAGACATCTTACCGCTTATTTTTGTGTAAATCTTGGATAAATGATGAAAATCGCACCTTTATTTTTAGTATTAGTTTTGACAGCTTGTGGAGGCAATGATAAACCGCCTGTGGAAAAACCCGACCCGAATGCTCCAAAAATGATAGGCTGCCAAGTGGTAACAGAATTTCCACACGATACCTCTTCTTACACGCAAGGATTAATCGTGTATAAAGGCGGTATGTATGAAGGTACCGGCAACTATAATTTTTCAAAATTGAAAAAAGTAGATATTGCCACAGGTAAAACATTGCAGGAAATCAAACTGGATAATAAATATTTTGGAGAGGGCATTACGATTTTACAAGACACTATTTATCAGCTTACCTGGAAAGAAAAAAAGGCTTTTGCTTATACGCTAAAGGATTTTAGGAAAGTAAAAGAATTTGATGTGGATATGGAAGGCTGGGGCTTAACTACCGATGGTAAAAACCTGATAGCCAGCAATGGCGGAAGCGATTTGTTTTATTATGATCCGGCCAACTTTAAGTTGGTAAAAACCCAGACTGTAACCGAAAACGGCTCGCCTGCACACGATATCAATGAAATGGAATTTATCAACGGATTCATTTATGCCAATCAATATCAACAAGCTTATATACTAAAAATTGATCCCGCAACGGGTATTGTTGTTGCCAAGACTGATGTTACTAATTTATGGAATAGAATAAAAGCTTCCGACCCTGATGCTGATGTACCCAACGGTATCGCTTATGATGCTGATACAAAAAAGACATATATAACCGGCAAGTGGTGGCCCAAACTTTTTGAAGTAAGTTTTGGGGAATAAACAACCCATTCTTTATTATTATTTTATCAGATTCTTGCTTTTACTTGTAAATCATCCGTTAATCAAAGATGATTTTTTTTATCCCGGCGTCTTTTTTTCAAACTTTATATGGCGCAATCATCAAGCATTATACAACATGCTTTTATCTAATCAACAACTTAATATTAAAAAACATTCTTTATGAAAAAGATATTTCAGTATGTGTTAGTCTTACTTACAATATCCATTTACTCCTGCGGCAATGCCCGCAATGAAGCAGCAAAAAACCAACCTGATACAGATACCATAATTAACCAGAATCCTTCACAATTAGCAAAAGACTCTGCAATATTAAGGGACGATTCCGCTACCATCAAAACGGCTGTAGGCGTAAAAGATGAAGAGGCGAATGCAATAGAACAGGCAAAAAAGGACGCTCAAAAATTAAAAGAAGACGCCGGCAAAGCGAATCAAAACAAAAAGTAGTTAATATTTCTTTGAATCTTGTTGAACCGACTATCTAAACCTATTGTTCCTAAAGCAAAAGACTTTTTGCCGGAAAAACACCGATGAGCCTTTCGCTATTCTCTTTAAAGCGAATTTGCCAGATTCATTAATAAAATAATCATAACTAAAATAACGGTGATAGCTCTTACTGCAAAATAGTTGCGCAAAGCCGCAAAACCGTTGTTCAATCCATTTTGATCATTGGCCCTTAAAGCTGCTGTAATTTTATTTCCGAAATGATAAGAAAAAATACCACCTACTACAAAAATAATTCCTGTAATAATCATAATCCATGCGCCCAGCTTTAACTGCTCCGATGGGCCTGAAAACAAAGAACCAAAGCCACTACTTCTTCTGTAACTGTAGCCGCCATACCTGCTTACTTCATTTACTTTACTCAACAGTATTAACATTAAAACAATCAATATAGAGCCTGTAATAGCTCCACACACGCCTAATACCTTAGCCCATGAGGATGCACTGCGCAGATTGTAACTATTATGCGCATCCAGATTCATTTGAAATAAAGAACTGGCCGGGTTTAAGTCGGTTGAACTTTGCTGATGCTCATGTTGAAATTGTTCTTGCTCCATTATCTAAAGTTTTGGTTGGGTGAATAAAGATAAGTTTTTTAAAAAACTATTGAACTAATATGCCCGGGCAAATAACACTCTTTGTGTCGATGCCTTACCCGTTAAAACACAAACGCCATCCTCCTGTTTATTCTCCAGCGGAATACAACGAATGGTTGCCTTCGTTTTCTCCTTTATGGCCTCCTCCGTTTCCGCAGTACCATCCCAATGTGCGGCAATGAAGCCCCCTTTTTCATCAAGCAGCTTTACAAACTCATCCCAGCTATTTGCATTTGTAATATGACTATCACGATAAGCTTTTGCTTTGTCAAATAAGTTTTGCTGAATCTCTTTCAATAAATTCTGAATATAACTGGCAATGCCATCCAGACTTACGGTTGACTTCTCTTTGCTATCGCGTCTTGCAATTTCTACTACATTTTTTTCCAAATCTCTTGCACCAACAGCCAGTCTCACCGGCACACCTTTCATTTCATATTCAGCAAACTTCCAGCCGGGCCGATTGTTATCATTGTTGTCATATATTATACGAATCCCCAATTGTTTTAATTCATTCATTATTTCGCCTACCCGGGCATCAATCTGTGCCTTTTGTTCATCACCTTTATATATGGGCACTATTACTACTTGGTGCGGTGCAATTTTGGGTGGCAGTACCAAACCTTGATCATCGCTGTGCGCCATTACCAATGCACCTACCAATCGTGTGCTGACACCCCAGCTGGTAGCCCACACATATTCCAACTGATTGGCATTATTCAAAAATTTTACATCAAATGCCTTTGCAAAATTTTGACCCAGAAAATGTGAGGTGCCCGCTTGTAGTGCTTTGCCATCCTGCATTAAGGCTTCAATGCAGTAAGTATCTTCGGCACCGGCAAATCTTTCGCTTACAGTTTTCACGCCTTTAATAACCGGCAATGCCATAAACTCTTCTGCAAAAGTTGCATACACATCCAGCATTTTTATTGTTTCCTCAACAGCTTCATCCTTACTTGCATGTGCCGTATGTCCCTCCTGCCAGAGAAATTCTGCAGTTCTTAAAAATAATCTTGTTCTCATTTCCCAGCGCACCACATTGGCCCACTGATTGATAAGCAGGGGCAAATCACGATAAGATTTTATCCAGTCTTTATATGTATTCCAGATAATCGTTTCACTTGTGGGTCTTACAATAAGTTCTTCTTCTAATTTAGCCTCCGGGTCAACCACTACGCCCCCGCCATTAGGATCATTTTTTAGACGGTAATGCGTAACTACAGCACATTCTTTGGCAAATCCCTCCACATGTGCGGCCTCCTTACTCAAAAAACTTTTGGGAATAAATAAAGGAAAGTAGGCATTAACATGTCCTGTGTCCTTAAACATTTTGTCCAATGCATCACGCATATTTTCCCAAAGGGCAAATCCATAGGGCTTTATCACCATACAACCACGCACTGCAGAATAATCTGCCAGCCCGCCTTTTAATACGAGGTCGCTATACCATTGCGAATAATCTTGCTGTCTTGATGTAATTTCTTTGCTCATATCAATCTGAAAGTTTAATAAAGTTTAATCCTTTAAATTTAGTTTAACAAGGCGAAACACAATATTCCACAAAATGGTCAAATCTTTGTGGTAGAAAGTCAAACGATTGCCACACCCTGAAGTGCGGCAAAAGTAGTAACTTCATTTTTAACCGAATAAACCCTTTTGCCATGAAACTTACAATTTTACTCCTGGCATTTTCTGTAGCTGTTTTAAGCAGCTGTACTACCGCTTACAAAACCGGGCAAACGCCTGATGATGTGTATTATTCTCCTACCCGTCCGCAACAGGATAATGAGGATGAATATGCCGAAGTAGATAAATACGATGACCGCCAATACCGCGAAAAGGAAGATTATTATGACGACCGCTTCCTCCGCATGAAAGTTTCAAACCGATATCGCTGGAGCGAGCTGAACGACTGGTATAACAACGATTATCGTTATTCAAAATATTATGGCTATAACAATGGTTATTGCTGGTGCAATAATTCGTGGAATGCACACACTTACTGGAACAATTACTACAATCCGTATTACAACAATTATGTAATTGTAAATCCTAAAAATGCTTTCACCTATAACCAACCCCGAAAATTTAATTTAAACACATACACTACACCTCAGCAAAATGGCAAAACGGCCAATTCAAAAACAAATTCTGCGAAAACAAACAATTACGAAACACCAAAAAGCAGTAGCAGGAATAATGACCGCAATTCGGGAAATGTGTTGAGGAATATTTTTGGGTCCGACAAATCCGGTTCATCGAGCAACAGCTCATCCAATAGTTCATCAAATTCTTCCAGTTCCAGTACTTCCAGCTCCAGTTCCTCCAACTCAGGCTCATCAGGCGGAAGTACAAAAGCAGGAACCAGAAAATTTTAATTGTAGCATGAACTGCAACTAAATACTATTCTTTTGAATTAGTAATACATCCATTGAAAAAAAAATTTATGAAAAGATATCTATTCTTTATTTGCCTCCTCATATCTGTACAAAACGTTTTTTCGCAGGAGCCTGCCGATGCACTTCGCTATTCATGGATTACTTCAGGAGGTTCTGCCCGGCAGCAAGCCATTGGTGGAGCCATGACTTCATTGGGCGGCGATATTTCAGCCACATTTGTGAATCCTGCCGGGCTTGGATTTTATCGTACCGGCGATATTGTAATCACTCCCGGTTATAATTTTTTAAATAACAAATCAACCTACCTCAGCCGTACCGAAACGGACAAGAAAAATAATATGTCTTTTGGCGCTACCGGTGTGGTATTGGGCACAGGCATGGATAACAGAAAAAAAGATGGATCCGGAGTTGCCATTTCATTTGCCTTTAACCGCACAGCATCATTTGGCAACAATTTGCTTTACCGTGGATTAAACAATCAAAGTTCTTATTCACAAAAATTTCTGGAAGAAATTCAAAACAATAACGACAAAGATGCCAACAGTGTAGCAACCAATTATCCCAATGGAACGAGTCTTGCTTTTAATACCTATTGGATTGATACCATCGCAGGCGGTTCTTCCGGCAATTATCAGTTTAAAACAAGAGCACCCATAGCCACCGGATTAATTCAGGAAAATGCAATAGCTGAGAAAGGTGGTATAAACGAGTTTGCCATCGGTGCTGCTATCAATCGCAAGAGTAAATATTTTTTTGGCGCCACGCTGGGCATACCGGTAATCAGTTACGATAGAAATTCGACATACACGGAAGCAGATGCTACCTCCAACATAAACAACAATTTTGATTTTGCTTCTATAACAGAAAATCTGCACACAACAGGCGTTGGTTTAAATTTGAAACTTGGTTTCATTTACAAACCACAGGAATACATCAGGCTGGGTCTTGCAGTGCATACACCTACCTTTTATATGCTTACAGATAAGTACGGTACCAGTGTAACCACTAATACTGAGTCATATAAAAATCAATTGGAGCAAAGCGCTTCAGACATTACCGGGACCAATGATGCGGGATTTAAATATCAGCTAATGTCACCTTACCGCATCATGGCCAGCGCATCCTATGTGTTGCGAGAAATTGAAGATGTAACCAGACAAAAAGGATTTATCACTGCCGATATTGAATTTGTAAACTATAAAGCCTCCTCATTTTCTGTTGACCCCGATGGTGATCAAAGCCAATCAACAAAAGACTATTTTAAACAGCTCAACAAAACTATAGACAACATATACAAGCCGGCATTTAATTTTAAAGTAGGCGGCGAATTAAAATTTACCACCATTATGGCTCGCCTTGGCGCTGCTTATTATGGCAATCCTTACCAGGACTTGGGACATGGCGAAAAGGGCAGCCGTTTTCAACTAAGTGGCGGATTGGGCTACAGAAACAAAGGTGTGTTTGTTGATCTTACTTATGTACACACAATGGGCAAAGATGTTCATTTTGCATACCGGCTGCAAAACAATCCGTTTTATGGCGCACAAATCAAATCAACCAACGGCAATGTATTGCTGACGGTAGGATTTAAGATATAATAACAGAAAACAAAATTGAATTTCTAAAGGCACTTATTTGAGTGCCTTTGTTTTTTTATCAGCCCAATAAGTGCGAAAATAGAAAACCAATACTCCTGCCAAGGCAATTAGGCCACCATACCAGGCGAAATTTCCTGTATTCACCAATAGAAAAGCCCAAAGCAATAAAGAAAGAAATACCGGCAATGGATAAAGCCACATTTTGAAAGGGAGCGTATTTGTGTCATATTTTTTTCTTAGCAAAACCACACCTACCGTTTGTGCCATGAACTGTACTACTATCCGCATGGCCAGTATGGCCGTTATCACCTCTGTAAGTTTAAACAATAAGCTAAAACAAAAACCCAATCCACCCAAAACCAAAAGTGAAATATGTGGAAATTGCTTGATTGGATGCAGTTTAGAAAATACTTTAAAAAAATTACCATCCACTGCCGCTGCATAAGGCACACGGGAGTAACCCAGCACAACGGCAAACAATGAAGAAAGCGCAATACAAAGTATGAGTACCGTAACGAAAACGCCTGCCTGGTGTCCGTAAATATTTTCCATAAATCCACTTACTAAATACTTATCCATGCTTCCGGCCTGTTGCCACGGTATTACACTCATTACACTAATATTCATTAATAAGTACAACGACGTTATTCCAAAAATGGAAATGAAAATGCTTCGTGGAATATTAATCTCCGGATTTTTTATTTCGCCACCCAAGTGGCACACATTATAATAACCCAGATAACTATACACTGTTTTTACCGAGCCATGTGCTACCGTAGCCCAAAAGCTTAATGTAAAAAATGTATTACCGGATTCAGGAAACAAAGGAATTGTAAATTGCCGGTGTGTCATACCGCCAAAAATAATCCAGCCGATGGTGAGCACGACCATCACACCCAGTGCTACTGAAATTTTTCCGATAGATTCAATTTTTCTATAAAGCAACAAAAGCACAAACAATACCAATGCTCCTGAAACTATTTTTTGTTGCCACATATTCAAATCCACCAAAAAAGTTAAGTACTGCGCAAAACCAATGGCAGCAGAAGCCATAACCAATGGCGCCTGAATACTTGTTTGCCACACAAAAAGAAAACTCATCAGCCTTCCACCTTTTTCTCCAAAGGCAATGCGATGAAAATTGTATGTGCCGCCTGCCAATGGATATTTTGCTCCCAGTTCACTCCATATCATGCCATCAATTAAAGCAGTAACGGCTCCAAAAATCCAGGCCCAGATGAATAACCCATTTTGAAAATTGGAAACCACCAGTGGCATTACCACAAATGGCCCAATACCCACCATATCAATCATATTGATGGAAGTAGCCTGTAGCAGGTTTAGCTTTCGGTTGGTAAACGAGGTTGCCAATTTTTATTTATAAAGTTTACAAAATAACCTAATTCAACTTTTTACAAATGCTTTTATCCCCTCAATCAAAACATCCAGATTTTTTGTGGTTGTATAAACATTAGGCGTTACCCTTACCCCATGTATATTTTCCCAATTGATTGCGACAGTATGAATTTTATATTTATTAAATAGAAAACTATCCAGCTCTTCAGGCTTCTTTCCGTCAATTGCAATATTGCCAATAGCACATCCCCATTGCGGCAGCAGCGATGTATTGAGCTTAACTTCAGGAATCGATTTCACTTTTTCAAACCAATAATTTTTCAGATAGTGTAATCTCTTTTCTTTTCTTTCTATTCCAATCATTTCATGAAACTCAATAGCCTTGTTGATCGCCTGCTCAATATAAAAAGGCCGGGTACCCAGGTGTTCAAATTTCCGAATATCATCCTTCAACGGATTTTCATTCGTTGCAAATAATGGATACAGGTTTTTTATCTTTTCTTTTTTTACATACAACATGCCGGAGCCTATAGGTGCATACAACCATTTGTGCAGGCTGGTTGCAAAATAATCAGCACCCAACTCAGGTATTTTGAAATCAAAATGAGCAAAGCTATGTGCACCATCCACGATGACATCTATCCCTCGTTTATGCGCTTCCTGAGCAATTTTTTTCACCGGTATAATCTGCCCGTTCCAGTTAATGATATGTGTAATGTGTACAATTTTGGTTTTTGAAGTAAAAGCATTGGTGTATTGCTTCACCAGATAGGCTTCATCTTCTGAAGGAAGCTCCAAATCAATCCATTTCATTTTGATACCATCGCGAAGTTCCCGTTGTTTATAAGCATTAATCATATTGGGATAATCCTGACGTGCAGCTACTACTTCATCTCCGGCTTTTAATTGCAAACCAAAGATGATCGTTTCCAATCCTTCTGATGAATTTCTATTGATTGCAATTTCTTCGGCATCGCAGCCGGCAAGTTTTGCAAGATTTTTTCTCAATGGCTCCCGCCCTTGATCGAGTATGCGCCACATATAATAGCTGGGCGCCTCATTGCAGTAATCATAATAGCGCTTCATAGCATCCTGTACCGTTTTGGGTGCAGGCGATACGCCTCCATTGTTTAAGTTGATAATACCCGAAGAAACAGTAAAGGATTGTTGAATATAATACCAGAAATCCTCTTCGTTTGCCAGATCGGCTGCAGCCACACCTTCGGCATCTCGCAAAGCAGCTTCCAGATTTCTTGCCCATGCAGGTTTTGTAAGTGCAGAAAAGAAAGTGATAGCAGAAAATGTTCCCGCTTTTTTTAAAAACCTGCGACGATTATCAGCCGGCATAAAATTTTTATTTCTATAAATGTACAGAAAAGGAGTTTAGTGTTCGATGTTGGCCACATTCACAAAATCGCTTAACTTCCACACTTAAGAAATACGTTTATGAAAATACTTGAAATCAAAGTGCTAAGAGGACCTAATTACTGGAGTGTTCGTCGCACCAAACTCATACAAATGAAACTGGATTTGGAAGCGCTGGAACAGCAGCCTACCAATAAGATACCGGGATTTAGAGAAAGAATTGAACAAATGTTTCCAACCATGATTGAGCACCGATGCAGTGAAGCCATGCGTGGTGGATTTTTTAAACGTGTGGAAGACGGAACCTGGATGGGCCATGTAATTGAACATATAGCTCTTGAATTACAAACCCTGGCCGGTATGGATGTTGGTTTTGGAAGAACCAGAACGCCTGATGGAGAAAAAGAAGGAGTTTATTATGTAGTGTTTAGTTATATGGAAGAAGATGCCGGTGTGTATGCAGCCAAGGCTTCAGTAGCCATTGCACAATCTTTGGTTGATGGTGTGGAATATGACCTTACCCACGACATTCAGCAACTTCGTGAAATAAGAGAAGACACCAGGCTGGGGCCTTCTACAGGTTGCATTGTGGAAGAAGCAGCAAAGCGTGGCATACCATACATACGTCTCAACAAACAAAGTCTGGTACAACTGGGATATGGTGTCAATCAAAAAAGAATCAGAGCCACCATTGCATCTACTACATCCAATATTGCGGTGGACATTGCCTGCGACAAGGAAGAAACTAAAATGCTTTTGGAAGCTGCTGAAATACCGGTACCCAGAGGTACCGTTATCAGAACTGAAGCCGGGCTTGAAGAAGCCATTGATAAATTTGGATACCCATTGGTGATCAAACCCATTGACGGCAATCATGGCAAAGGCAATACTACAAATATTACGAATAGAGTACAGGCACAAAAAGCGTTTGAAGCGGCTAAGGCCTATAGTCGCAGTGTAATAATAGAACGTTTTATTACCGGTTTTGATTTTCGTTGCCTGGTCATCAACAATAAGTTTATTTGTGCGGCATTGCGTACACCTGCCTCGGTAGTGGGCGATGGAAAGCACAATCTGCAATGGCTGATTGATGAAACCAATAAAGACCCCAGAAGAGGCTACGGGCATGAAAAAGTGTTGACACAGATTACCATTGATCAGTTTACACAAAAAATGCTGGATGATGCTAATATTACTTTAGACTATGTACCCAAGAAAGATGAACGGGTTTTATTAAAACCAACCGCCAATCTCTCAACCGGTGGTACTTCAACCGATGTAACCGATGAAGTGCATCCTGCAAATATTTTTATGTTTGAACGTATTGCCCGCATTATTGGATTGGATATTTGTGGAATTGATGTAATGGCTACTGATTTAAGAACACCTGTTTCTGAAAACGGTGGCGCCATTCTGGAAGTAAATGCAGCACCCGGTTTCAGAATGCATATTGAACCTGCTGAAGGATTGCCCCGAAATGTGGCCGAGCCTGTGGTAGATATGCTGTTTCCAAAAGGCAGTGCCGGAAGAATTCCAATAATTGCTATAACAGGCACTAATGGTAAAACCACCACAACAAGATTGACTGCGCATATTGCAAAAAGTGCAGGTAAAAAAACAGGATATACTACCAGCGATGGTGTGTATATACAAAATCAACTGATGATGAAAGGCGATTGTACAGGGCCCGTGTCATCACAATTTGTTTTAAAAGATCCAACCGTTGACTTTGCTGTACTGGAATGTGCTCGGGGAGGAATTTTAAAATCGGGACTTGCCTTTCAAAATTGCGAAGTGGCTGTGGTTACCAATGTAGCAGCCGATCATATTGGATTGGGTGGAATAAATACGGTGGAAGCAATGGCGAAGGTAAAAGCTGTGGTTCCCGAAACCGTATTTCCGCATGGCTATGCAGTTTTAAATGCAGATGATGATTTGGTGTATAAAATGAAATATGACCTGAAATGCAATATTGCACTTTTTAGTATGGATGAAAACAATCCGCGTATAAAAGAACATGCAGCGGAAAACGGTTTGAGTTGTGTATTTGAAAATGGCTATGTAACCCTGATGAAGGGCAACTGGAAAATAAGAGTGCTGGATGTAAAGAAAATTCCATTGACTTATGAAGGCAAGGCTGTTCATAATATCAATAACTGTCTGCCGGCTGTGCTTGCCTGCTATCTGTTCCGAGATATTTCTATTGAAGATATACGCACAGGACTACAAACATTTATTCCTTCTGAAAGTCTGACACCCGGCAGGTTGAATTTTTTCCATTTCAAAAACTTCACCATGCTGGCCGATTTTGCTCACAATCCACATGGGCTACGATTGCTTTGCGATTTTGTAAGCAAACTGGATTACCCAACCCGCATAGGCGTAATCAGCGGTACCGGCGATCGGCGAGATGATGATATAAGAGAACTGGGTGAAATTTCGGCTCTGCATTTTGATGAAATTATTATCAGATGCGATAAAA
>JAKIZK010000069.1:0-246 GCA_022708055.1 Bacteroidota bacterium | reverse complement strand
CCGCCGATGAAATCATTGACCTGCTGAAAGAAGGTATTGTAAAAGTGAATCCCAATATTCCGGTGATGACGATACCCAATGAGGATCAGGCGCTGGATTATATTTATGAAAATCCCAAACAAGGAGCCCTTTACACCATAATGTGTGATGTGGTTGCCAGAGCATTAGATAAAATAAGGGAATTGAAGGAAAGAGAGGAAAAAGAAGGTGCGGCGGCTACAAATCCGGCATAATTTCTTTAAAAAC
>JAKIZK010000068.1 GCA_022708055.1 Bacteroidota bacterium | reverse complement strand
AAAGGCGACTAAGCGTGAAGAAACCTTTTACAAATATGTGTTGCCACAAAAAAGCATTGATGAAGTGCGGGAAGATGTAGAGCAATGGGCCGCCGAAAATGAAGAACAACTGGAATTGCTCCGTCGTACTGAACAGTTTCGAAGAGAATTTCTTCAAAATCTATCACACGAATTCAAAACACCGGTCTTTGCAATTCAGGGATACATAGATATTTTAGAATCCAATGCCCCAATTGATACAGAGACACAAAAAAAATATCTGGCAAAGACATCAAAAAATATTGAGAGACTTAACCACCTTCTGGCAGATCTTGATGAAATCTCCAGCCTGGAAAGAGGTGAATTAAAGCTTAGCAAAGAAAATTTTGTAATTCAGGAATTAATAAAAGAAGTTTTTGAAAGCTTCTCATCAAGAGCCGATACAAAAAATATACATCTTCAGATCAAGAAAGGCTGTGAGTCGCCATTAACCGTTTTTGCAGATAAGCAAAAAATGAGACAGGTTTTTGCTAATTTGATTGAGAACTCGATAAAATACGGTAAACAAAATGGAAATATTACTGCCAGTATTTATAAAACAGATGACAAACAGATTTTAATTGAAATAAGCGATGATGGGATTGGTGTAGCAGAAAAAAATATAGCTCGCATATTTGAACGCTTTTTCAGAACTGAAGAAGGTCGAAGCCTGGACAAAAACGGTAGTGGATTAGGTCTGGCTATCTGCAAACACATTATCGAAGCTCACGGGCAAAGTATTCATGTACGCAGTAAATTAAATATAGGTACTACGATTGGATTTACGATAGATGCAAAAAATATTTAAGTAAGGATCTGCGAATACAGAGCCTCACTTAAATACATCAATCTTTGGTTATTAGTTGTAATTGAACCTAGTCCACCCTTTCCACCAGGAAGCATAAACTCCGGCTGAAGCTACTGCCCCACGAAATGTTATTGACTTGTCAAAAAAATCATCCCCAGCAAACTTTGGATCATTAAAACTTCCTCCATTAAGAATTTTTTGATTCCCATTGGATCCAGCAAAAGGAGTAGGATCCGGAGCTGAATAGTTAAAGGGTTGAATCAGTTTTACATCAGCCGCATTTGTGAGTAAATCGTTATTGTAAAAAGTATTATTAAACCAAGTAGCTAAAGTTGGATCACCTGTAATTGTATTTCCTCCACTTCCAGAAAACCGCAGATGAACCGTATTACCTGCAAGTGTAACATTTCTTAACCTCAAAATACTGTCCTCAATATTCAAAGCAGTTGAAGAACCGGTAGTACAATCAATTTCAATTCCTCGTGGCCATCCCATAATAATTGAATTATAAATTGAAATGCCACTATTTCTGCGAATATGTGCACCACCCCTGAATAATGAATTGCCGAAATTGGCTGTAGTTGCCTTGGGGCCTATAGCTGTGATATTACTGAAAACAGCCGTAGTTTTTGGTGTTGCAGTTGTGCCACTTGCATTATTATCACTCTCAAAAGCTTCGGAGTTTGAAATATCTGCAATTACAGAATCACGAAATATTAAACCAAACTGTACTTTACCACTATAACCATTGTCTGTATCAAAATCATCATCTTGAGTTTTATACGTAACAAGGTATTTGCAATTTACTGTGCCGCCAAACCATTCAAAAGCATCGTCTTTGGCATAAGCAACTTGAATATGATCAATAGTTGTTCCACTACCTACTGCTGCCAAAGTGAGGCTGTTAATTTCTTTATCAGGCTGAAAAGCATATCCTGCATACTCTATTCTAATAAAACTTAAAGTTCCTGAATTGTCATCAGCCATTGCTACAGGAGCTACAGCATCACCTGAACCAGCCAAGCCATCTCCGTTTGCATTATCAATTCCTCCTTCAACCTGAAACAAGCCAGCAATATTATTGAAGCTGGTGTTGATTGGGGCTTTTCCACAAAGCACTATACCTCCCCAGTCACCTGATTGAGGATTGGGAGCTGCAGAAGTAAACACGATAGGTTCTGTCGGTGTGCCAGTAGCATTTAATTTAGAACCCCTGGTTATGATTAACGCTGCAACATCTCCACCGCTAAAAGAACCTTTGATTTTTGTTCCTGCTTCTATGGTCATAGTATGATTTCCCACCATATACACCAATCCCTTTAAGATATAGGTATTTTGCTTTTTCAATATTGTATCTGTATTAATTCGTCCTTGCAGGGTAATGGTTTGACCGGTATTAGAAGTGCCGCCTCCATTTACAATAACCACTTGTACTTCTCCGTCTGTTTCAATTTTTCGACAACTTGTTTGTAGCATAATTATGACTACTGCTCCAAAAAAAATAAGCTTTTTCATTTTTTGATTTTTTATTATTTATAATGAATAATTAATTGTTAGGTTAAAAGCCATACCCGCTTTTCTGGAAAACCTGTATGCATCTTCATTTTTTTGAAGCGACGGCTTGCTGATATTGTTGTTCTGATAGAAATATTGAGTAGCATTCAAAAGATCGGAAATGCCGAATTTTATTTCTGCTTTTTTATCAAGAAATTTCTTGCTGACTTGAAAGTCAAATAGTGGTCTTGGCGCTTCATAAATATCTGGGGATCCGGCGCCAGAACTCAAATCTCCAACCAAATAAATGCGTTGACCAATTTGATTAAAAAGAAATGTTGCATTAACTCCTTTTTTTTGCAGGTCATACTGCAATCCAATGTTGATTACATAGGGTGACTGACCTTGCAATATTCTATCAATTCCAAAAGTCTTATCCTTTACGTTGCCCCTTATTAAAGAGACATTAGTAAAAAAAGTTAAATTCTTTAATGCCTTGTTGAAGTCCAATACTTTTCTAAATTCAATTTCAATTCCATTTGATATTGCTTGTTTCACATTTTGATAACTAAATGTACTTGCGCCACCTGCACCCTCATTATAAAATTGTTCAATTGGATTTCTAAAGTATTTTAAAAACAAGCCTACCGTAAGAACTTCACCACTTCTAGGATATAACTCATATCTAAAATCCAGATTTGAGACTTTTGCTCTTTTTAGAAGTGGGTTACCTTGCACGGATGCATTTAATTCAAAATCATAAAGATTAAGGAATGACAACTCTCTCAGCTCAGGCCTTATTACAGTTTGCGAGGCCGACAGCCTGAAATTGACTTTTTGGTTTAACTTCAACGTAGCATTAATGCCCGGTAAAAAATCTGTAATAATAGAATGAATATGTCGCGGATCCCATTTTTTTACACTTCCTACCAATTGGTCGTAGTGCTCCACCCTAAGCCCACCTACTACAAAGAATTTCTTTGAAAACTGATTATTAAATTGTATATACCCACTGTGTAAAATAGTATTTGCAAGATATCTGAAATTGCGACCCTTTATAGCATCAAAACCAAATTTGTTATCGTTCCCATTTCCAAAATTTCCAGGAGCAAAAACTACATCAGCCGGCAACATCCTAAGAGCCAAGTTATCCTGAGCAAGATAATTGGCAAAAAGCTTTGCATCATAAAGTCTGTCTTTAATTTGCAGAATATATCCCGCTTTAACAGATTGTTTTCGCCCCATCCATTTGTAACTATAAACTACATCGCCGCCAATAGTGCCCGTGTAGTCGCTAAGGTTTTGAAAAATGCGACTGCCGCTTTGCTGGGAGAGAGAGTTGGAAATGAGTAGTAGAAAGGGGGCTTGAGAATTCAGTTTACGGGTATAAGTTATTCTTCGTTGGTCAGGCAAATAAACATCCAGAATGTTGAAAGCTCCTTGCCAGTTTAATTTCAATGCTTTTGTAACTTCATGTTCACCACTGACCTGAAGATTAAAAAATGTATTTTGCTTAAAGGATAACTCTGTTCCCAAAATACCCTCATCCCTCGTATAATCATCGCCGGTTCTTTTGGTAACTACATTATTAGCGACTACGTTTAATATTGACTTGATTGAAATCTTATTTAACGCATTCAGTTGAATGGAAAAGCTGCCTAGTAAACTAGCTGAAATTTCCTGTAGATAACGAGTATCAGCGAAGTTATAATTGGTTGTAAAAGTATTTAAGTTAAGTGCATTTGATCGATTAATCATTTGCAATAACTTGTTTGTTTTATTGTAATTAATTGCAAATGATGCACCCATTTTTTTCCCAAATAATGTTCTTTTTATTCCGCCATTGATTTGCAAGCTTAAATTTACAGGTGCGGCAGTTTGATAAGGTGCCCAAGCATTTCGCATGTGTTTGCCAATGGCCGTTTTTTGTGCTGCATTGAGCGTATCGAATAAAGCCTTACGAATATATGCAGCAGGCAATGACCTGGTTCCGTCATCAACTCCCAGCCAGTCCGTTTTTCCACCCTTGTCTTTATAAAAATTATTGCCTGCAACTTGTGAGTTTAAACCTGTACCCAATTGAAAATTAAAAAAACTTTTAGAAGGAATATCTTTTGTATTTACTTGTATCAGTCCGCCCGCCCATTCTCCAGGAAACTCAGGAACAAATGTTTTATTAATAATAATATTATCAATCATTTGAGCCGGAATCAAATCAAAAGAAAAAGTTTTTCTGTCAGGCTCGGTACTGGTCATAAGAATGCCATTGAGCATGGCTTGGTTATACCTATCTGCAAGGCCTCTGATAATCACAAATTTTCCCTCTTGTAAACTTGCTCCTGGTGTACGTTTCACAACCTCCCCAGCGCTTTTATCAGGGGAAAGCCTTATACTTTCTGCAGAAATAACGGAAGTAACAGTATTGCTATTTTTTTGAAATGCAATGAGGGAATTTATCGTTTCTTTTCTTGCACTCGATCGTTTTGCTACTACAGTTACATTTTCACTCATTTTCTCTTTAACATCAAGTGTAATGTTTAATGTATTTGTGTTGCCGATAAATACCTCTGCATCTGTAACGATTTTAGTTTCATATCCAATAGCAGAAAACTCCAAGTCATATTTTTTCCCAGGCATGAGCGAAAGATTATATATGCCATCAAGGTCAGATACTGTACCCCTGGCGGTAGAAATGATTGTAACTGTAACACCAACAACAGGGTGATTATGAGCATCTCTTATTTTGCCTGACAGTATCACTGTTTGCAACTGCCCCAATGCGGATCCTAAGGATACAAAAACAAATCCAATAATCAGTTGTAGCTTATGAAGCATATCATTATGATTTGCTGCAAAACTGATTTGAATATGTTACTATAATGTTATGACAATATTAACTGATTGTAAACTTTAAGAAAGTTAAAATAAATTTTAGAAAATAAAATGCAACCGGCAAGTAAACACATTATCACTCAACTGTGAAGCAAAACCGGGCATCGCTGTAATTTCATTTGAAACCATACTGTAACTCAGTATTACTCTTGTTTGTTTATTAAGATGATAAATATATCCAATACCCGAAGTTGCAAACTTAATGTCTGCCGGCGTCAGATTGGTACCCGGCTTCCCTATTTGCTGCTTTTTTACTTTTACATTAGGATCGTACCAGTCATACTTCAACAGCAACTGATGTTTTTCGTTTATAATATTTTGAAGAAAATAAAAGAAAGCGCCATTGAAATGACGAATATAGGTGGGCAACGGATTGCCATTGGCGACAGGCAATACACCCGGGCTGGTGCTGGTGCTGCTGGTACCGGGTTGCGTGCCAAACCAATATTCGGCACGAAATTCTGTAGCACCCCACTTGAATTCTTTTTTTACCTGAATATCAGCTCCATAATAGCGGCGAGGTGCTATTTCATCAATATTAGCCTGTGTAGAATCAACAATAAATATTGCATCTCCATTTTGTCCTACGCCGTTTTTATAAACATATTTGGTTCCATTTTTCCAACCTCCATTTAAAAAAGAAAGACCTCCGGAAATTGAAAAATCATTTAGCTCGTATGGCTTACAATAAACTCTACTGATCAAATCTTTTCGACTATCAAAATCGGTACTACCCGTTAATCCCTGTCCGTTAAACAAACCAAGATCAAACTTGAAATTTGATAACTTATTTTTTTTATTCATGGGTTCAAAAGAAACCATTGCACCAATATCTCTTTCTCTTGGCATTAATATTTGCGACATTCTTCCTCTTTCGGGCATTTCTCTGTAAGCAGATGATAGGTTCACTTCATATCCAAAGGGTCTTCCAAATAAACCTGCCG
The DNA here is from genome assembly GCA_022708055.1 of Bacteroidota bacterium. GTDB lineage: Bacteria > Bacteroidota > Bacteroidia > Chitinophagales > Chitinophagaceae > JJ008. The sequence goes on along the minus strand of JAKIZK010000068.1, from coordinate 5,940 downwards.
TAAATGAAAACTTATTTTTTCTTGTTTCGAACAACTTCAAAAACATATCTCTAACAGCAACTCCTCTTTCTGTTCCATCTACTTGAAAAGCAAAAAAAGCAGCAGGATTTCCTGACGTTTTTGAAGGAAGTGCATATTCGATTTTCACCCTTGCTCTTCTCAACATAAATCTTGATTGTGAATGAGCAGAAAAACTTCCACCTTCATAAGACTCTATACCATTTGCTGATGCAACCTGAAACTGTGGCTGTATATAACCCGTAATTCTAAGATTCGCAAACCGCTTAATAACCGGGCGAACGGTATCCTTTATATAAAAACTGGAATCCACATCAGCCAAAAAACGCTGGGCAACTATACTTTCTCTTGTAATAAAAAGGAATGTCAGAAAAAATAAAATCGCTTTCTTCATACGTTGATTATCAATACTAAATGAAGTAATTGGCCGCAAGATACTATGATTATTAATGGTATGAGTCGAAACCAAATCCTCCAATATTAATTAATTATTAAGTCTTGATTAATTTAGAAAAATCAAAATACCGTATTTTACTTTTGTAATAACACTAAAACCACAATTATGGCACTTAATTCATTGTTTAAAATATTTATGCCTAAAAGCAAAATCTTTAATGAACTTTTTGAAAAGGTAGCAGCCAATGTATCGTTAATGAGTGATAAACTAAGAGAACTGGTAGGAGAAGCCGATTTTGATAAGCGGGCTGCCTTAATTACTCAAATTGAAGATTTAGAACATGCTAACGACGACCTTACGCATAATATTTTTACTGAACTGGGTAGAAATTTCATCACCCCATTTGACAGAGAAGATATACACTATCTGGCCACTTCGTTAGATGATATTGCAGATTACATTTACTCTTCTGCAAAGAAAATTAATTTTTACAGAGTAAATCCAAATGATATTGGATTTCAAAAATTAGCAGAGGTAATTCAAATGAGCGCTGCTGAGTTAAAATCTGCAGTAGGTCAGTTGCGCAATATGAAGAACTTGAAAAGTATTACTGAATCGCTTGTAAGGGTGAACAGTTATGAAAATCAGGCGGACGACTTATTTGATATGAGTATTGAAAGATTGTTTGAAACTGAGCCCGATGCAAAAGAAGTAATCAAGAAAAGAGAAATTTACCAGGTAATGGAGCTGGCAACTGATAAATGTGAAGATGCTGCCAATGTGATAGAATCTATTATCATCAAATACGCATAATTCTTAATAGAATCACCAACCAAGACCTTTCTTTATGACATTAGTAATCGCCATTATCATTCTGGCATTAATATTTGACTACATCAATGGATTTCATGATGCAGCCAACTCCATTGCCACCGTCGTTTCTACCAAAGTGCTTACTCCATTTCAAGCTGTACTGTGGGCGGCTATGTTTAATATGGTGGCTTTTTGGGTTTTTAAAGACCATACAGTTGCGAATACAATCAGTAAAACGGTAACCAAGGATTTTATAACACTACCTGTTATACTATCCGGTCTTATTGCCGCTATCATTTGGAATCTGGCCACCTGGTGGTATGGTATCCCATCATCATCATCTCATACATTGATTGGCGGTTTTGCAGGTGCTGCACTTACACATGCCATTATGCAACATGGATGGGGTATATCCTGGTCAAAAGTGGTTGAAAGCAGCATCATCATTCAAATCATATTATTCATTTTTCTGGCGCCTATAATTGGTATGGTAATCTCCATGTTTATAACCATTGTAACGGTCATGCGAAATATCTGGTTACGAATTGCCATCATCGCCATAGCCACTACGCTTACTTTTTTTATGTTCGATAATTTTGAACAAGCCAATCAGCTTAAAAAAGTAAGAAAGTTTATGAAGATGGATCAGTTTGAAAAAACTGAACTGAATGCTCAGGAAAAACTGAATGTAAACCCTAACGATTCCGCTGCATTGGCTGATTATGCAAGTGCAAAAGCAAAATTGGACAGGGCCATTCCCAATTATGAAAAAATCAAAGTACTTGTAAAAGAATACGACAAGCTGGGTGCCGAAAAAATTGCCCAAACAGTTTATGATCAAGGCTTGCTAAAGCACATTGAAGTAAGCAGACTTAGAGATCAGGTAAGAAACGCTAATAATTATCTGATACATGAAGCAATGGCTATTGAGGATGAAGCCATTGCCCGTGAATTCAAAATTGAAAAAAAGGAAACTGAAAAATATGATATTCCCATTGCCCAATATTTGAAAAAGGAAATTTCTTTAGACAGTACCATTAAAGCACTCCGAAATATTTATTACATCTACGACCAGAATCTTGTGAAAGTAAGAAAAAAGCTAACCGATTTTCATATTGAAAATGAATTTAAAAAGGAACTTATAAAAGCAGATAATAATGAAATTGCCTGGGGATTGGTTTTTGTTGCGATTTTCTTTTGCTTAGTCTATCTCTACGTAGAAAAGATAAGAACGCCTTCCGCTTATAGAATGGCTAATATGTTTAAACGACTTCAACTATTCAGCTCTGCAGCATTTAGTATTGGCCATGGTGGCAACGATGCTCAAAAAGTAATGGGCATTATTGGTGCTGCATTAATAGCGAGTGGACAAATTCAAGATTTTGAAAGTCTGCCTTTCTGGGTTCCTCTGGCTTGTTATGCCGCCATAGGGTTGGGCACCTTAAGCGGCGGCTGGAAAATTGTAAAAACAATGGGTACAAAAATTACAAAAGTAACCCCTCTAGAAGGAGTTGCTGCTGAAACTGCCGGCGCTTTCACTTTATTTTTTACAGGGCAGATGGGTATTCCGGTTTCTACCACACATACCATTACAGGAAGCATCATTGGTGTGGGTGCCACCAAACGATTATCGGCAGTACGCTGGGGTGTTACCATCAATTTAATATGGGCATGGATACTTACGATCCCCATCAGTGCATTGCTGGCCGCACTGGCGTATTTTATTGTCAGTAAATTTCATTAACAATGAATTTTCATTCTTATAAAAATTTCGGACTTTTGCCCGGAATTTTTTATTATGTCAAAAATACTTGTAACAGGCGGCTGCGGCTATATTGGTTCTCATACGATTGTTGATCTTATTGAAAACGGATACGAACTTATTTCGGTAGATAATAACTCACGGTCAACCCCGGCCATGCTACACGGTGCCGAACAAATAACCGGAAAGAAAATAAAAAACTACAAGGTTGATCTTTGCAATTTTGATGATACCCATGCCATCTTTCAGGAAAATAAAGACATCAGCGGCATTATTCATTTTGCAGCATACAAAGCCGTAGGCGAATCAGTTGGCGAACCATTGCTTTATTATGAAAATAATATTGCCTCATTGGTCAATCTATTAAAATGTGTTCAGGAATTCCAAACACCTTATTTTGTTTTTTCTTCATCTTGTTCAGTTTATGGTAATACAGCCGAAATTCCGGTAACAGAAACAACGCCTTTAATGCCACCTGAATCACCTTATGGCGCTACCAAACAAATGGGCGAACAAATCATTTCTGATTTTGCAAAAAGCACAAGCATACCCTGCATTCTGCTTCGTTATTTTAATCCGGCCGGGGCACACCCCAGCACAATTATTGGTGAAATGCCGCTGGGACAACCCTCCAATCTGGTACCTGTAATCACGCAAACCGCAATAGGAAAAATAAAAAAAATGACGGTTTTTGGAACTGACTATGATACCCGTGATGGTTCCTGTATCAGAGATTTTATACATGTATGCGATCTGGCACATGCACACACTTTAGCTTTAAAATACCTGGAACAAAATAAAAACAAATCATTGTCAGAAATTTTTAATTTGGGAACAGGCAATGGTGTAACGGTATTAGAAGCTATTCAGGCATTTGAAAAAGTGAGTGGCTTGCAATTGAATTTTGAGAAAGGAGCCCGTCGTCCGGGTGATGTAGTTGCTATTTATGCAAACAATGACCTTGCCAAAAAACAACTGGGATGGGAGACTAAATATCATCTGGACGATATCATGCTCACCGCATGGAAATGGGAACAAAAGATGAAAGAGGAAGCATCTTTAATGAAGTCTCAATCACCCGAACTAAACTAAATTTTTTATATTCATCCTCTGAATGAAAATGAATAAAAAAATTCAATTTTCAATTCCTTTACTTTGCAGTAATACTTATTAATATGCTTAAGGAAATACAATCAACCGGAAATAAAGACACCCGCAGCGGATTTGGAGATGGCATTTTAGACGCCGCCCGCAAAAATTCAAATATTGTAGCCCTTACGGCCGACCTTGCAGGCTCATTAAAACTTCACCCATTTATTAAGGAATTCCCCGATCGTTTTATTCAATGTGGTATAGCCGAAGCCAATATGATGGGCATAGCTGCAGGCCTTACCATTGGCGGAAAGATTCCTTACACTACCACTTTTGCAAATTTTTCAACCGGCAGGGTTTATGATCAAATACGCCAATCCATTGCATACAGTGGCAAAAATGTAAAAATATGTGCTTCACATGCCGGATTAACATTGGGCGAAGATGGTGCAACACACCAAATACTGGAAGATATTGGAATGATGAAAATGCTGCCCGGTATGTCGGTAATAGTACCCTGCGATTATGCACAAACAAAAGCAGCCACCATTGCAATAGCTGATTACAAGGGGCCTGTATATTTAAGATTTGGCCGCCCCTCATGGCCCATTTTTACTACTGATCGTCCATTTGAAATAGGCAAAGCACAAATTTTTTCAGAAGGTACCGATGTTACCATTTTTGCCTGTGGTCATCTGGTGTGGAATGCCATTCAAGCCGGAATTATTCTTCAGGAAAAAGGAATCAGCGTAGAAGTAATCAATATACACACTATAAAACCATTGGATGAAGCAGCCGTAGTACAATCGCTTCGCAAAACAAAATGCGCCGTAACTGCCGAAGAACATAATATCATTGGCGGCCTGGGCGATAGTATTGCACAATGCGCTTCACGAAATTTTCCAGCGCCTATTGAATATGTAGGAACAAAAGATACATTTGGAGAAAGTGGTACACCCATGCAGTTATTGAAAAAATACGGGCTGGATATTCCGGATATTGTAGCTGCAGCCGAAAAAGTGATGGCAAGAAAAAATGCCTGAATACAACCACAGTATTGCAATTAGCTTGTAAAATAAAAAAAACAGTAAGCAGGTTCTTTAAAATTTGAGCCTGCTTTTTTAATTTTAGGAAAAATACGAATTAAACATTTTCTATTATCCACATTCTAAGGAAGCCAAAGAAACAGACGCATGTCTTTAACCACAATCAACGATAGCGAATTACTGAGTCAATTCCGCAACCCGGCAACTAAAGAAAAGGCATATACAAGCATCATAAAAAAATATCAGGAAAAAATGTACTGGCACATCCGTCGAATGGTGGTTGTACATGATGATGCCAATGATGTTTTGCAAAATGTACTAATAAGAGCCTGGAATGGACTTGAAAATTTTAGAGAAGACAGCCAGCTTTATACCTGGCTATACAGGGTGGCCACCAATGAATGTCTTACATTTCTGGAACAACAGAAAAAAAGAACTTCGGTAAGCCTGAACGATGTAGAAAGTGGGTTAAGCAATAGAATAAAAGCAGATAAACATTTTGATGCTAATAAAGTCGAATGGAAACTGCAACTGGCTATGCAACAACTGCCTGAAAAGCAACGCGTCGTTTTTACACTTCGCTATTATGACGAGATGCCTTATGAAGAAATGAGTAGAGTTTTGGAAACAAGTGAAGGTGCACTAAAAGCCAGCTATCATCATGCTGTTAAAAAAATTGAGGATTATATGATTAATCATTAAACTTTTTGCCACAATTTTCGTCTGTATTAATGTAAAATGAAACCTAATTCTCACATATTAAACGAATTAATAGAGCTGAAAAGCAAATTAGCTGAGTTTGAAGCCGTTAA
>JAKIZK010000067.1:7246-12122 GCA_022708055.1 Bacteroidota bacterium | reverse complement strand
GTAATATTTTGGTTGCGTTCAGGTATCAAAATCAGTTATTTATTTTAAATGTATCCAAAAAATTTACCAGTTTTTCTGTTGCGATGGCCCGGTGGCTCAAAGCTGCTTTTTCATCCAGGCTCATTTCGGCAAAGGTAGTTTTCTTTCCTTGTGGAATAAAAACCGGATCGTAGCCAAATCCATTTCCGCCTTTTCTTTCGGTTGTAATATGTCCGTTACACACGCCTTCAAACATATATTCTGCTCCGTTAATGATCAGCGAAATAACCGTTCTGAAGCGGGCCTCACGATTGGTTTTTCCGGCCAAATTAATCAAAAGCTTTTCAATATTGGCATTAAAAGATTTTTCTTCACCTGCATACCGGGCACTTTTTACACCGGGTTCTCCATTTAATGAAAAGACTTCGAGGCCTGTATCTTCTGAAAAACAGTTGATGCCCGTTAGTTCAAATATAGTTTTTGATTTTGCTGTTGCGTTTTCTTCCAATGTATGAAAAGGCTCAGGTATATCAATATCAATTCCTGCTTCTTTAAGCGTGATGATTTCAAAATCATTTCCAACAGTGGCTCTTATTTCATCCACTTTGTATTGATTATTGGTTGCAAAAATGAGTTTCAACTGCTAATATTTATATGTTGAATAATCTTTTCAAGCTGGTCCAGAGTTTTGTCTTCAATGTTTTGTCGTTTTCAATTTGCATCAAGGAAGGTGCATATAAATAAGTAGCACCATCAAATGCTTGTAATTGAAATTCCGGAAAATTGAGTGGTAAACCAAAGGCATCTGGCGTAATATCGAAAAGTAAAACGATTTTTGATTTCAGTGGGGTAGTAAATGTTTTGTAATCGGATTCTGCATGGTTTTTAAAATTAATAATTGCTACATCATGTAAACTAAGTTTGCAAGCTGATAAAATGCCGCTTAAAAATTTCAAATCATGATCAGGCAGATAGCTAATGTCATCATATTGTAAAGCAATTAAAATTTGATTACTGTTATTACCCAAAAATTTTATTCTATTTTCGTTTTCATTCTTCGGATTGAGTATTGCAGAAGAAGAATTGCTATTTTCATTGAAATTTTTATTTTTTTCTGTGTCAGTAATCAACTTATTGCTGTATAATTCAGCAATTATTGCATCAGAAAGGTCAATTTTATTAATACTCATTTTTCTGTGGGTAATTATAATAACAGGTGTTAGTTTTTTTCGTTTCTTTGGCCTGTAAAATTAAGGTATATGACAGCAGCTATGGACATTACAATCAGAAAAGCAGAAACCAGTAAATTAAAAGACATTAATCTGGAAAACCTTCCATTTGGCCGGTACTTTACCGATCACATGCTGGAAGCAGATTATGAAAATGGTGAGTGGAAAAATGTAGAAATAAAACCGTACCAGCCATTGCTGCTTGAACCTTCATTAGCATCACTTCATTATGGTCAGGCAATTTTTGAAGGCATTAAAGCTTACAAAAACAGTGATGGGGAAGCATTTATTTTCAGACCTCAGGATAATTTCAGACGCTTTAATATTTCAGCCGAAAGAATGCAGATGCCGGCTGTACCCGAGGAAATTTTTATGGATGGCATGAATAAACTGATTGCGCTTGATAAAAACTGGATACCTGCAAAATTTGATCATTCATTGTACATTCGTCCGTTTATGTTTTCGGCCGATCCTGTTATTGGCGTACGTCCTTCGGAGACTTATAAGTTTATGATAATTCTTAGCCCTACCGGGCCATACTACAGTGCGCCTATGCGTATCTATGTAGAAGAACATTTTGTAAGAGCATCACCCGGTGGCGTGGGCTATGCCAAGGCTGCGGGCAACTATGGTGCTGCCATGTATGCAACCGCACAGGCAAAAACAAAAGGTTACGATCAGGTATTGTGGATGGATGCCATAGAACATAAGTATGTGCAGGAATGTGGTACCATGAATGTGTTTTTTATAATAGGAAATAAAGCTATAACACCGGGGCTTGAACAAGGTACAATACTCGATGGGGTTACCCGCCAAAGCTCCATTACACTTTTACAGGAAATGGGTTTTATAGTAGAGGAGAGAGACTTAGGAATTGATGAAATCACTGATGCTTATAAGTCGGGTCAATTGCATGAAGTATTTGGCACCGGTACAGCCGCCACTATTTCACTTATCAAAGAATTGAAGTATAAAAACTTTGAAATGAAGTTTGATGTGGAAAAATGGAAAACAGCACCCATGTTGAAATCATGGCTTACCGATATACGGGAGGGCAGGAGAGAAGATAAATATGGCTGGATGCAGAAAATTGACTAATCGCTGAAAATCAGTTTCTTAGTTTTATTAATTACTATATTTTTTGCATAGTAAAACGGGTAAGTGCAATTTGAAATTATTTAAAATCTGCACTTATTGCTTGCATTTTACATACATTTTATATCTCATATCCACAAAAGGAAAAAAAGGCTTATAATTTTTGGGTAATAGGGCTTTCACCTTTACCTTTGCCGTCCCAAAAATCGGGATAAATTAAAAGGTCAAAATGCCTACTATTCAACAATTAGTAAGAAAAGGAAGAGAAATCATCAAGGCTAAAAGCAAATCCAGAGCACTGGATGAGTGTCCGCAACGCCGCGGTGTATGTACAAGGGTTTATACAACCACACCCAAGAAGCCAAACTCTGCGCTTCGTAAAGTAGCTAAAGTTCGTTTAACGAATAAAGTAGAAGTGATTGCCTATATTCCCGGTGAAGGTCACAATCTTCAAGAACACTCCATCGTTTTGATTCGCGGTGGCAGGGTAAAAGACCTTCCAGGTGTACGTTATCATATTGTACGTGGTTCTTTGGATACTGCCGGTGTAAAGGACAGAAAGAAGAGCCGTTCCAAATATGGTACTAAGAAAGAAAAAGCTAAAAAATAATCACGGATAAAGTAATAATCAATCATGCGTAAAGCACAAGCAAAAAAACTGCCGCTGGCACCCGATCCTAAGTTTAATGATAAACTGGTAACCCGTTTTGTAAACAACTTGATGTGGGAAGGCAAGAAAAGCGGCGCCTTTACCATTTTCTACGATGCATTGGATAAAGTAACCAAGCAAACAAGCGAAGATGGATACGAAGTATGGAAAAGAGCATTGGCCAATGTAACGCCTGCTGTAGAAGTACGTAGCCGCAGAATTGGTGGTGCAACTTTTCAGATTCCGTCTGAAGTACGTGCCGATAGAAAAATTTCTTTAAGCATCAAATGGCTTGTGCGTTATAGCCGCGAAAGAAACGGACGTAGCATGGCTGATAAACTTGCTAATGAAATAGTAGCAGCTAGTAAAGGTGAAGGTTCCGCTTTCAAGAAAAAAGAAGATACACACCGTATGGCCGAAGCCAACAAGGCTTTTGCTCACTTCAAAGTTTAATCAATATAATTGCGAAATAAGTTAAAGCCATCTGTTTCGGATGGCTTTATTGTTTATATCAACCGTTGAAATTAATTTTTACAAGTTTCAAATTCATATTCCGTTTCCTGCCATTTTTGAGTTTCATAATTTTTGGCATTAAAGAATATTATTAATTTTTGCTGCTTACCTTTTTTTGTAAGCTTCCAGGGTTTTGATGTCCAAACTGAAGCATCACCAACCACAGGAGGTGGCGTTATAAATGCTACGATTAATTCATCAGCTTCCATTGTACCAGAAAATGCGGCCTCAGTACTTTTTTCACTTGACAATTCTTTTGAAATTACTTTGCCGTTTATTTCTTTGCCATTTGATTCCCACTCAATACTCACATGATACTTGAGTCCGTCATTTTCAAAACATTTTTTCTCAGTTTTGTTTTCTACAGGCAATACTTGTGGCGGTGGGGGAGGTTCAGGTAATTTAGATTTCTTTTCGGTCAAACTTATATCCGTAACTTTTTCTTTATCTTTTTTGCTAGTACAAGCATTGCATAAAATAGCAATGGAAGCGAGGGATACAAAGACGAATGCCTTTGCAGAAAGTTGAATTTTCATAACACTAAGTTTTGGTAATATGAAGATAAAAAAATCTACAATCCCAAAACATTCTTCATCTCAAAAATTCCTTTTTTGCCCATTAAAAATTCAGCAGCAATGACTGCTCCTGAAGCAAAGCCGGTACGACTGTGGGCAGTATGGGTTATTTCTATCGTATCAATTGTGGATGCATATTTTACGTGGTGAGTGCCGGGGGCCGGGTCTATCCGCTGGCTGATGATTTCAAGGTCTTCCGGATGATCGCTCAGCTCATTCACCCATTGTTTTTTTCTTTTAATTTTTTCAAGCACCTGTTCGGCCAGTGTAATGGCAGTACCACTGGGTGCATCTTTTTTTTGTGTATGATGAATTTCTTCCAGCAATACTTCGTATTCTTCATGTGGCGCCATCAGCTCGGCAAGTTTCTTATTTAACTCAAAAAATATATTGACGCCCACACTGAAATTACTTGCATAGATAAAGCTGCCGTTGTTTTCACTGCATATTCTTTTAGCATCGGATAATTGATCTGTCCACCCGGTGGAGCCACTAACGACCGGAACGCCATATTCTAATAACCTTTTAATGTTCTCGAATGCGCTGTGCGGATTTGTAAACTCTATAGCTACATCTGCATTAGCCAGTTTCTCTTTTGTAAATTCGTCAATATTTTCACGATGAATGGCCAATACAATTTCATGTCCTTTTTTTAAAGCAATTTGTTCAATCGCTTTCCCCATTTTTCCATAACCAATTAAAGCAATTTTCATATTAGCAGTTTGTAGGTGGCGAATAAAAAATTTATTTCCCGATTTTCAGTACAAGGCTGATTCCGGATGTTTGTGCCATATCGCTATAGCCGGGTTTTATTTGCAGGCTCAGGTCGGGGCTTA
>JAKIZK010000067.1:0-7217 GCA_022708055.1 Bacteroidota bacterium | reverse complement strand
TGGGCATCTACGGCTGCATCTACCACATTCAAACCCCAGAAAACGAGAAAAAAAATGGCGGTATAGTCTAAATCGCGGCGAAACTGATTGCGATAAGAGCGCAACGAATTTTCATCAATAGGTTTCAATTCATTTTTTATCTGATTGTATAAAGAAGAGTCGGTATGATAAACCCGCATATTGTATTTTACTTTATATGCAAATCTTGTGTCCTTATAGTAGCCCAGATTGTAGATAAAAATTCCTGCAGTGGTGCCCAATGCTCCATATACAATCGGCAGCTTCCAGTACTTCTTATTGTAAATCTGTCCCAGCCCGGGTAGTAAAGCAGAACGAATAGCTGCCACCCGCGGGCTATGTGCTTTTGTAGCAGAATCGTATCTGTTTTTATACACCTTTTTTTGTGGCGGGGCAATGGAATCTATTTTTTCAGGAGTTATTTTTTTTTGTGATTGTGCAAATGCAATACAGGGCATTGCAACCCATAAAATAATCAATACCCAATTTTTATTGAGTTTGAAATTTAGCAAACAATTCTTTCCTGACTTGTACTTCACTATAGGTGGTGATTAAATTTCTGCATTCATTTGCCGTAGTATATTATTGAGTTCTTCTGTTGAATAATACTCGATAGTGATCTGCCCACTTCCGTTTCTGCCATGTCTTAATTTTACCCGGGTACTGAAATGTGATGCTAATTTATCTTCAATTCGCTGAAAAGCAGGCGGCATGCTGCTTTTTGTCGGTTTTTTAACAGCACCGGTTTCTCTGTAAATATTTCGCACCAACGCCTCTGTTTGTCTTACCGACAAACCTTTTTCTTTTATTTCTTTAAAAATAAAAAGTTGTTTATCTACTGTGTCCACATTGATCAATGCTCTGGCGTGGCCCATACTTAGCTCACCACTTCTTACGGCAAGTTGTATATCGGGCGGTAGTTTAAGCAGTCTGATGAAGTTGGCTACCGTGCTTCTGTCTTTCCCCATTCTTTCGGCTACCTGCTCTTGCGTATAATCCAGCTCGTCCATCATTCGTTTATAACTCAGCGATACTTCCATTGCGTTTAGGTCTTCCCTTTGCAGATTTTCCAATAAGGCAAGTTCCAATAGTTCGGCATCATTGCTTTGCCTGATGTATGCGGGTATATCTTTTAGTCCGGCCAGTTTGGAAGCTCTTAATCTTCTTTCACCTGATATCAACCTGTATTTGCCGTTTGCCATTCTTGAAACGGTAATGGGCTGAATGATATCGTGCAGTTTGATTGAATGAGACAACTCCTGAAGCGTTTGTTCATTAAAATCGCGACGGGGTTGTTTGGGGTTGGTTTCTATATCATCAATAGCAATACGGTTCACACCTGTAGCATTTTCAACTACCGATGTTTTTAAACCGCCACTTGAGGTTTTCAAATCGGCATCTATATTTTGCAACAGGGAGCGAATGCCTTTCCCCAGCAGATCTTTGTTTTGTTTGGGTGTACTCATTTTTGAAAAAGATAAAGTTTATAGTTCCAGAATTTTTTCTTCATTTTTCATTTTCGTCATATTATTCTTCTGGAGTATTTCCTTTGCAAGGTTAAGATAATTGACAGAGCCTTTGCTGGTAGCATCATACAACACAACCGGTTTTCCTGCACTGGGTGCTTCAGCCAGTCTCGAGTTTCGGTGTACAATGGTGCTGAAAACCATGTCTTCAAAATGCCTTCTTACTTCACTTACTACCTGGTTACACAATCTTAAGCGTCCATCATACATGGTCATCAATATGCCTTCTATCTGCAGTGCGGTATTGAGCCTGCTTTGAACAATTTTTATGGTATTGAGCAATTTGCCAAGCCCTTCTAATGCAAAGAATTCGCATTGTACGGGTATAACAACCGCATCAGCAGCTGTTAATGCATTTACAGTTATCAATCCAAGCGATGGGGAGCAATCTATTATTATAAACTCATATTCATCTCTGATGGCATCTAACATATTTTTCAATACCATCTCTCTGTTAGGGTAATTAATCATTTCAATTTCGGCGCCTACCAAATCAATATGAGATGGGATGAGGTCAAGGTTTGGAATTTCTGATTTCAGAATTACATCTTTTGCCTTGGAGCCGTTTACCATACAATCGTACAAACTTTGAGTTACATTGTGCAGATCAAACCCTACACCTGTTGTACTATTAGCTTGTGGATCGCCATCTACCAGCAGGGTTTTATATTCCAGTACGGCAAAACTGGCTGCCAGATTGATGGCTGTTGTTGTTTTGCCTACGCCGCCTTTTTGATTTGCTACACCGATTATTCTTGCCATTTACCGATTGCCTTTGAAGTATTTAATTGAATTAAGTAAAATTGCCATTCCTTATCTTGAAAACAAAATTTAAATTTTGCACAATTGTGTAGGAATGCTGAGTGGCAAATTTAAGCGTTAAGCGAATGAAAACCTGCTCATATTACTCACTACTATTTGACATTTATTTTATGCGAAACAGCCCATTTTGGTGGATATTGATTGGTTTTATGGTCTTAGTAGATGCTTATTTCTTTCAGGCGCTAAAGTCGGTATCGCATGGGGCTTCCCAAAGAACGAGGGCAATTATTTATATTATTTATTGGGTTATTTCTATTGCGGCAATTGTAGTGCTGCTTTTGTTGCCCTATATGCAAGGCGATAAACAGTTCCGGTTTTTTAAAAGTTCTCTCTTTGCCATTATTGCGGGTTTGTTTTTTGCCAAATCGGTTGCCTCATTGTTTTTTTTGGTTGACGATTTGAGGCGAGGCCTGCAATGGATGTTTTCAAAATTTTCATTTCCGGCAAAAGAATTTGTCAAAGAAACAAATGGTATTAGTAGATCTGCTTTTTTGAGCTGGGCAGGAATGATAGCAGGCAGTGGGCTTTTCGGCAACTTAATTTATGGCTTTGCAAATAAGTACAGGTATCAGTTGGTAAAGCAAAAATTACAATTTGACAATCTACCGGCCGCATTTAAAGGTTTAAGGGTTATTCAAATTTCAGATATTCATTCAGGTAGTTTTAATAACAAGAAAGCCGTGATGAAAGGCGTGGAGAAAATCATGAATGAAAAACCGGATTTAATTTTATTCACCGGCGATCTGGTAAATAATGTGGCTAACGAAATGGATGATTATATTGAAGTGTTTGAGAAACTACAAGCGCAGTTGGGTGTTTATTCCATATTGGGCAATCACGATTATGGAGATTATGTACAGTGGGAAAATTCGGAACAAAAAATTGCCAATCTTGAAAAATTGAAACAGGTGCATGCAGCTTTGGGCTGGCGTTTGTTGATGAATGAACATGTGCGTATTGAGAGAGGGGGCGAAACCATTTCCATTTTGGGGGTAGAAAACTGGAGTGCCAAAGCCCGTTTTCCAAAATATGGTGATTTGAATAAGGCTTATACCGGTACAAAACCCGGTGAATTTAAAATTTTGATGAGCCACGATCCTTCGCATTGGAAAGCCGAAGTGCTAAAAAGATATCCCGATATTTCATTAATGCTTGCCGGGCATACGCATGGAATGCAATTTGGCGTTGAACTTCCCGGTATTAAATGGAGCCCCATTCAGTATATGTATAAAGAGTGGGCCGGATTGTATGAAGCAGGAGCTCAAAAGCTTTATGTAAACAGGGGATTTGGGTTTCTGGGTTATCCGGGCCGAGTAGGCATTTTACCCGAGATAACTTTATTTGAACTGACTTAAAAATCCCACAAGGGTTTTTATTAGAATTAATCTCAACTATCATCATCGGTGGCTTAAACTTTGCGGTAATTATCGGGTCGTATGGTGCGCAGGTACTATAGCTTGCTTTACGATTACCATATCAACTGCCGATGATAAAAACGGGAATCTTGATATTACTGATCACAACTTCAGGGATAAATGCGTTTTCCCAACAAACCAGCACGGACACTACTCAATTGCCACAAAAAGAAACTCAGTACTTAGACAGTACTATTGATTATGATGAGTTGTTTCAGGATTTTGATTTATTTATGGATTCAATGTTGAGTCCACATAGTTATTTCATGGCCACAGTTTCGCTAAGCAGTGGCTATTATAATTTTGAATCTAAAACAAGTAATAAAATTGAAACTGCAAAACGGTTGAATTATTCGCCTATGCTGGCTTATTATCATGAAAGTGGTTTTGGCTTTGGAATGTCGGGCAATGTCATAAATGATAATAGCAAACTTAATTTTTATCAATTAGCCATTACGCCATCATTTGATTATCTAAAAAATAAAAAAATGGCAACAGGCATTTCGTTTTCTAAATATTTTTCAAAAGAAGATTTGCCATTTTACATATCACCGCTGCAAAATGAATTATATGGATATTTTACCTGGCGGCAGTCGTGGATAAAGCCTACGCTGGCTGCCAGCTATGGGTGGGGCAGTCACAATGAATATCAAAAACGTGAGACATTGATTCAAGATATAAGATTGAGAAGACTGGGATATACATATATTAATTCAACGGAATCCATCCGTGATTTTTCTTTATCAGCCGCATTACGACACGACTTTTACTGGTTAGATGTATTGGCTACTAATGATTTTATACGGCTAAGTCCGGCAATAAATTTTACAGCAGGCACACAAAAATTTGGATTCAATCAATCTTCAAGTACTTATGCTACCACCGTTCGTACGAGAAACAATGTTCTCTACAGTACGGAAGCATTGTATCTGGATGATCATTTGAGTTTTCAACCCTTGTCATTACAATTGTCTATAAAAGCTGAATATTCAATTGGCCGTTTTTTTATTCAACCACAATATGCAGTAGGTTATTATTTTCCGGGTGAGCAAAAAAAACTTACTGGTTTGTTTGCTTTGAATATGGGTTTGATTTTTTGATTTCACATTTTCTTACACACATTTATACAATAAGTTTTAAGGTTTTCAGTTTAAGGCTTGAAATTGTAGTTAACAAAAATTAACAGGCGCAAGCAGTGAGTGGCACTATACTTGAAATTTTACCGGGTCATTCATTCGTTATAAACCCAAAAAGTATTTTTATGAAAACAAGAATTTATGCATTTGTTTTTTTAATGGGAATGAGTCAGCTTGCTATGGCTCAGTTTCATATTGGTGCCAAGGCCGGCGCCAACATTACCAAAATTGATGGCAAGTCTTTTAAAGACCAGTTTAAATATGGCTATCATGTAGGTGGTTTCGTTGAAATTGGTTTTGGCAATAAATTGGGCATTCAGCCCGAAGTATTATTTAACCAGTACAATACAACTGTGGACAGTAACTTCAGTCATATTTACCAACATGCGTTTAACAACAATAATGTAAAGCTCAATTATCTGTCTATTCCCATTTTGCTCAATTACAAATTATTTGGCAATTTTCTTTCGCTTCAGGCGGGCCCACAGTTTGGCGTCTTAATCAACAAAGACAAAAATTTGTTTCAAAACGGAGGCAATGCATTTAAAGACGGCGATTTTTCAATGATAGGTGGTGTTCAGTTAAAATTGAGCTCTCTAAGAATCAATGGTCGATATGTTATTGGCCTGAATAATTTAAATGATTTAGACAATCAAAGTAAATGGAAAAACCAAGGCTTCCAGTTATCGCTGGGGCTGGCACTTTAATAAAATTATTATCCCTATGACGGCAACCTCTCGGATTTCGGGAGGTTTTTTATTAAAAAAATATAGCTACCAATTTGGCAGTAATTTTCCTCAGGCATAAAACTTGACAATACAGGGTTCACTTTATATTTTTACCGCCCTGCCCAAGCCCGGGTTGCAAAAAGAGCCAAGATTATGAATTTGAACGAATTAATACTGAAGCCTGAAGAGGAAATGGATTTTCTGCCTATAATTCCATTAAATGAGAATGAAGAAAATGACATGAATGGCATCGTGGTACCTGACGAAATAGCCATTTTGCCATTAAGAAATACTGTTTTGTTTCCGGGAGTGGTATTACCAATTACGGTAGGCCGCGATAAAAGTGTAAAAGCCGTAACAGATGCTTACCGTGGGGATAAGCTGATTGGAGTAGTAGCACAAAAAGACAGTAATATAGAGGACCCAATCATCAGCGATCTTGAAAATATAGGAACGATTGCCAAAATAGTAAAGCTGATTAAAATGCCCGATGGCGGCACTACCATCATCATACAGGGCAAAAGCCGGTTTGTAATAGAGTCGGTATTTGAAGAAGATCCATACTTTAAAGCAAAAATTAAAAAATTAGAAGAAGAAGAATCGCCTACCGATGAAGATTTTAATGCTTATGTAGCTAATATAAAAGATCTGGCGGCTGACATTGTTCAACTTTCTCCCAATATTCCGTCAGAAGCTTCTATCATACTTCGCAATATTGAGAATCCTTCATTTTTGATTCATTTTGTTTCCAGCAATCTGAATACAGATATTCGGGATAAACAAAAATTACTGGAGTTAAATAAGATTAGAGACCGGGCTGATATGCTGATGAAGCTTTTGCAAAAAGAATTACAATTTGCAGAACTAAAGAATAAGGTAACCACAAAGACAAGGGCCGAGTTAGACAAACAACAACGGGAATATTTTCTGCAACAGCAGATGAAGAGTATTAAGGAAGAATTGGGTGGCGATAGCAATCAGCAGGAATTGAAGGAGATGCAGAAAAAAGCGGAACAGAAAAAATGGACTGAGGCAGCTAAAGAAATGTTTAAGAAAGGCATTGAGAAATTAGAAAGAATGCATCCCAGTACTCCCGATTATTCAGTTGCCTACAATCATCTTGATTTAATGCTTGAATTACCCTGGGGTGAATGCACTGAAGATATATATGATTTAAAGAAAGCAATTGAAACATTAGATGCCGATCATTATGGCATGCATAAAATAAAGGAAAGAATACTAGAGTATATCGCCGTGTTGAAATTAAAAGGCGATATGAAAAGCCCTATCTTATGTTTTGTAGGCCCTCCCGGTATTGGTAAAACATCCTTGGGAAGAAGTATAGCAAATGGCCGAAAATATGTAAGGCTTAGTCTGGGCGGCTTGCATGATGAAAGTGAAATACGGGGTCATCGCAAAACATACATTGGGGCTATGCCCGGTCGTATTTTGCAGTCGCTTCGCAAAATCAAATCTTCAAATCCGGTAATGATATTGGATGAAATTGATAAAGTAGGAAATGACTTCAGAGGCGATCCATCATCGGCTTTGCTTGAGGTACTGGATCCAGAG
>JAKIZK010000066.1 GCA_022708055.1 Bacteroidota bacterium | reverse complement strand
TCGTAAAATGCAGATGAAAGCATCCAAACCAATGCCGGATAAGCGAACAGATGCCATAAAGCAGGTAGGGCAATGAGTAAAATTTGCGAACCAATAGATTTAAAACTATGAGCCAGCCTAAATTGCAACAACAGCCCGGGTACAAACAACCACCAAAATGAGCTGAACAAAAACGATTCCGAAAAATAAAAAGAAGATTGGCTGAGCCGGGCGGTTATCCAGTCTAAACCCAAGGTACCGAAAATACAAACGACAAGAACAGTACAGCACCATGTTTTGAAACGAATGCTTGCAGAAATAGAAGTATAGGAGATGTTACTATTCATTAATCTGTATTTATTTTTTTTTAAAAGGATCACCCTTTTACTGTTCTGTTTCTTTTTTTAATGCTTTCGCCAATTTTATGGAATGATTAAGTGAACGGTTATTGTCCCAATCGCTATGCGAAACTATAATATATTTTGGATGGCGGCATTTCTTTTGCACGTTTTTTAATGTAGCATAATAAGCCGTTTTATTTGCATCGCCTAAATAACCCAGATTTTCTGCATCGTCACCTTTTATGAGGCAACCGCCATACAAGATCTTTTCATCTTTAAACCACACAATAATATTGTCTGTTGTATGCCCTTCGCCGGGATAATAGGTTTCAAATGAATATGGCCCGATATTAAAAACAGTATCCTTCGTCATTAAATATTCGGCTCTTTTTTTATTATTCTTTTTGCTCCATTCATCCGTTAACGATGTAGTGTAAGTTTTTATTCCTTTTTGTTTGTAATATTCAAGACCTTCGGTTCTGTCGCTATGCCAATGCGTAGCAATACAAATTTTTACATCTGCATGATGCTTCAGTTTTATACTGTCAAGTAAAGGTTGAAATTGTGTAGTGTCCCATGGTGTATCAAAAACAACAACGCCTTCATTGGTTACTAAATACATTCCATTGGCAGGCACGGGGCTGCCTTCATAAATGCTGTAAGTGGTATAAATATAAAAATCACCGGTTAGTGGAGTTATTTTTAGTTTAGGATTTTCTGTCTGGCCAAAAATACTATCATGAATAAAAATGAATATTAAAAAAAATAAAAGTAATCGCATTCAAGTAAAAATTTGAAAGTTAAATCATATTTCAAATTTAAGTTTGAAAACAGGAAAGCCCTCTATTCTTAAAAACTATTAACGCTTTTTATACAAATAAAATATACAGCGGTTATAATTTTTCAATTTTAATATTGCTCACATATACAGCCACTTGCTTTTTGTCGGAAATATTCTCAAAGTAAAAAGAGGTAAACCTGGTGCCCTCCGGCAACTCATTAAATGCCGGTATGGCTTTTTTGTTTTTATCTAAGGCTATTATTTCTTCACCATCTACATAGCCCCGCACTTTAGTGCCTTGCTTGGTAATGATAAAATGCACTTTATTTTTTTTGTTTGAGAAATTGCTGCTGTACTGCAATACATCGGCATGGCGTATGGCGCTGCTCATGCCGGTATAAGTGGCTTTTATACGGGTATGGCCGGTGGGGTTTTGGGTAAATTTTGTATTGCCCGCTTTGGCATCCAGGTCAATAAAAATTTGCTTAGGTGCATCTGTATAATCGCCCTTTGGCCTTAATATTTTATTATGAATTCTGAGCAGAAATGCACCGCCGGTATTTTCGGTAAAATCTTTATCGGTGCATACATCAAATTCCATTTTAAAATTTTCGGGCAATGGTTTGCCGGTGTTGTTGGGCATTATTTTATACTGGCCCAGCTTTACCCAATGGCCGGTTTCGCCGGCTGGCGTTTGCACTACAGCTGGTATGCCTGAGGCCGGCATATACCAGCCTTGTGGCTTTTGGCCAATGCTGCTTCCGGCAAAATCTTCAAAAAAATAAATATTAGTAGCTTGCTTTTTGGTTACGGTTGGTTGGTATTCTTTTTTCTTTTTGTATGATGCCAGATGGACTTTTTGTTCCTGCTCATTTAAAATGGTATAGGGTTTATTTTTTACCAGCTCTGGCTTAAAGAAATAATTATAAACATAATCAAAGTTGAAATGCGTAATCATGCTTCGGTGCTTTTCAATATTGTAGGGCTGTGCGTTGATATCTGTTGGTTCCCAGCTAATGCATATCCAAAGCGGTTGGTCTTGTTTGCTTTTTTCCAGCACGCCATCTTCGTAAGTATAAATGCCATGAGTATTGTTCTTAAATTTATTGGCATCGTCGGTATCAAAAATATCATCCCTGTTAAAAATATCAGTCATATCCAAATCCGAATTTCGGAGATACGCCGGCATGTTAAGGCTGTTGCTGTATTTTTTTCGCAAGGTTTCAATATGCGTTCTTACTCTTTCTACCGCCACTTGTTTTTCGTTGGGCATCAGACTTTCAATTCCTCGTCTTTCTGCAGGTATTGCTTGTTCTATCCTATCCAGCACTTCGCCCTTTGTAAGCTGGCGAATGGGCAGTTTGCCATTGGGTGTTAAATAAACGGCTACCTGTGGCATGCAGCCATCTCCCACACAGCCATAATATTGAATGATGTATTTTCCAATTTGCGGATGATTTTCTAAATTAAGCTGCTTTACCTTTTGATTTTTGTATTGGCTATTGCCGGCAAATGCCCTATTAATATCGGGCGAAAGTCTGGTAAATACTGCTTGGCCGGGTAGCGTAAGCATGGGTATTGGTTCGGCATCAAGTATGGTATTGGTAACGATGTATAAGCGATTTTCTGAATGGGGTTGCCTGATAACTTTTGCGCCGGCATCATCCCAATTGGCACGCCACATAGCAGCACACAAACCCGTGGCATAAGGCGCTACTTCATCTTTTTTATTTGGCTCTGCCACGGCATAAGAAAAATCCAATGCCCCAATGGGGATATAGCTTTTTTGCAGCCATTGCGCAAAAAGCCCCGGATATTTTAATTGTGCAGCGCTAAAAGTTCTTGGGTAGGCAGAGGGTTTCAGTGCAGGGGCAGGCTTCCATGCAAAGATGCTGTCTTCTAATTGTTCATCTTTGCTACGCTGGGCGTTTATCTTAAATGATTGTACAAGTAATATCAATATTAAAAGTATCGGTTTCATGCTTGGTTATTTTTATCAAATTCAATTTGTATGGCTAATAATTATTTTGAATAAAAAGGCTGGTTGCCTATGTAAATTAGTTTGTTGAAAGCAGCCGGATTTTTATTGCCGGCGCCGGTAAAAGATTTGTAGGCAATTCGCCCATCATTGTACCGGAGTACAAGTGTAAAATTTTCAAAATGGTACGTTCCCTTGCCGGGCGCATTTTGTGGAACCTGGTTGGGCATTAGCAGATTGGTTACAAAAGCGCCATAATCGGTAAAGTTTCCTTCTTTTGTAAATTCAATTACGGCTCTTACACCGGTGCCATTGATGCCGGATGCTTTACCCGATACGGGATCCTTATCCCAGCCTGCAAAACTGCCCCATTGGCCATTTAGCCGCAATCCATCTACGGGTACACATTTGTAAAAGCCTGCACTGTAGCCTGTTTTTTTCATTTCGGTTGCCGATATTTTTTCTACTGCTATGTTTTCATATTTTGATTGAAAACGCCCTTTATTGCCCGTAAGTGTAAACTTGCCCCATGATTCGTTTTTATTTTCATTATTAAACTGGAGCATCCCTTCCGGTGGAAAATGCGGATAGTAATCGCCATTGGGATATACTACATAAAAAGATGGCTTTAATGTGCCATAAGGGTAATATGCTTTTAAGCTTCCGGATGCTGCCGATATTTTTACATTCATCCATATTTCCACATTTTGTTTTTTATGGGTATGAGTTTCTTTTTTAGAAGTTGTATTGTTTTTTAGTTGCGATGTATTTGTTTCAGGTTTTGAAAAAGATAGATCGTTCAAAAAGTTTTCCATTTCTTTTTGATACAGTTGGGTATTGGTAAGTATCACAATATTTACCATTTTGGCTGCACTGGTATTTGTTATTAATATTACTGCGCCTTTTAGTCCGTCTTTTTCAAATGGAGCTGAGCCGGTTTCCGAAGTCCACCCATTATCTGTGCCGGCTGGTTGCATAACTGCTTTATCTGTTGCTAATGTTTTTTGTACCAAGGATTCCCAACTTACATCAAAGTTTTGCCTGGAATCGGAGCCCGATTCTACCGATTTGTAAATAGTAATGATACAATAATTACCCTGCTTATCTTCCTTGCTTATGGAAACCGTTTTCGGTTTGGTTGATTGCTGCCAGCCATTGGGTATGGTATATCTTACCATGTCAAAATGTTGTTTTTGTTGTGCAAGAACAAAGTTGCTTGCCAATAGTAGAATAAGCGTTATTATTTTCATTTTTCCTTTTTATAATTTTTCAAATACACCAGTTCCGCCAACAGTTGAATGGCCACTTACCAGGCTTACTCTTGCTTCTATACCTGCAGATGTACTTCCGGCAGTTCCATTAAGTTCCACACCGGCTTCTACGCCTGCACCTATTGTAACATCTTTTAATCCTGAACCATCCAATTCTACAGCTACGGTGGCCCCAGCAGATGCGCCAACTTTTACCGGGCCTATTTCTTTTTCGGCACTTTTTGAAATACCTACTTCAACCGTTCCACCAATAAATTGCTCTTTAAAACTTTCACCTTTTTCCGCATCCATTGTCAAAGAAAATTTAATAAAATCAGCGTCAAATTCACCATAAGTTTTGCTGCAATTAGAAACAATTTTACCAAAGGGTAATCTAAGCACACTTTTATATTTGCAAGCCACATCGTCAAATTTTTGTAGTGCCATCTTCCTTGGAGAACGGGACGGATCGCATACATAGTTGGTAATGGAAATAAACGAATAGGGCGATGTAGCCTTCAATACTTTTAGCCAGGCAATTTGTGCACCTAATTTTGCCACGTCATACGTTTCCGGATAATCGGTGTACATTCTCCAGTGTGTGGATTGATTGAGGTAGTCTTTTTCTATTTGCAGATACTCTTTAAAATAAACTTGCAACTGGCTGTTGTATGCTTTTAAGTATTCATCGCTGACCTCTCGGTATTGTGGGCAAAAGTTCGCATTTGGCTTGCCTTCTCCGGTTTGGTCAAGGTCTTCTTTTTGCAACTTTTTCATTTTTTCTTCATAGCGTTTCCTGTACTCATTTCCGGATCCTCCCAGAAAAGCGGTTAGCTTTTCCATGTGATCAATTATTTTACGTTGATAAGTATTGGTTACTTCCTTCAATTGTCTTTCTGCTCTTTTGGCATATAACGGTGCATTGCTTAAGTTTCCGGTTAATATACCTTCCTTAAGAGATGACTGCATCACAAGCTGATTCTGTTCCATTTGTTTTGTCAAAAATTTTTCTGACTTTATTGCCGCTTCTTTTTTTAATGCTTCTAAACGATTTATCTGCTGATTCAGCAGGCCACGGTAATCATTCCACTCCATACCAAGTGTAATACACTCCATCACCGAAATGGGAAATGCTGGTGGCATAAAACCGCCCAGGTTTAGTGGGTCTTTTTTTGCTTCTTGCGGAAAATTATCATCCTTTGGGTCTGGCTTTTCACCCAACTGTTGCAGCTTACTTTCCTTCTCAGGCGTATGCCCTTTTTTAATTGATTTTTTTATGGCTACAATTGCAGCTGGAATTTTTCCTTTGCTTTCTTCAACCAGGCATTTGGTAAAATTAGCCTGCGAATGCATGGAATAAATTGCAAGAGTTTCATTAATATATTTTTCCGCCTTTGGCATATCGCCCAGTTGAAACCATGCCTGGCCAAGGTTATTGAGTATGGTATTGTTCTTAGGAAACTTTAGATTGATGTTATCTAAAACAGGAATAGCTAAATGAGCTGCCCCCATCATGGTAAGCATGGATGCATAATTATTGAGGTTGTTGGCATCAGTTGCATCTTGTTCGCAGGCTTTGCCCATCAGATAAAAAGCCATTTCGGGATAGCCCATCATCCATAAATTTATGGCGGCATTGCCCAAATAATCTGCCGAATTGTTTTTTTGTTTTATCAAATTAAATACTTCTGCTGCCATTGTTTTTTGCTTGCTATTCAGCAGCGGAATAGCTTTGTTGTTGGTAGTTTGTATAAAGCTCAGCATTTGCCCAGCGCTAATGGCTTTTGGAAGTTTTGCAATACGGGCAGCATCTTTTTTAGGAACTATCCGGTCTTCTTTATCCATTGCATCTGCCAATTGTTTATCAGAGACATTGGGTATATTTTTAAAACCCGGCATTTTAATTCCTAAGCTGTCCATTATCTTCTTGTCTTCAACGCTTAGTTCGTCAACCATTTTTTGTGCTTCTTTCATCATTTCCGCCATCTCTTTTTGTGTAGGTGGTTTTTCTTTGGGTTTGGTTTGGGCATACACGGTTGTAGATGAAGAGAGAAGCATCAACAAAAGAGAATATAATGTTCTCATTGTATAAATTTTTAAAAATTAGTTTCGGATTTCAGTTACTTTTTCGTTCTGCTAGCATGTTTAAGATAGATATTTCGCCGTTTTGTTCTGTTCTTTGTGCTGTAACTGTAAGCGAAGCAGTTATCAACATTAGCAAAAGCAGGGTTGTTGTTTTTATAGTTAAATTATTTTTCATTAGCAATAAGCCATTTTTGAATATGTAAAACTGAGGTATTCAGTCAGTAAAATCAATCCTACTTTTAGGTTAGTTTTATACTAAAAAAAACTCCCCTGAAACAGGGAGAAGTTTAATATGTTATATGAAAGATATTTGTAAGATTAATTTGCACGGTATGCGTATTCATGTTTTTACGATTATACTTTGTTTATCCTGTATTGCAACTTCTGGCGTAGCACAGCACCAGAGCAAGATTGATAAATGGTTGAAGATATTACAATCATCCAAAAATGATACCGTCAAACTGGATGCGCTAAACAACCTTGGCTTTGCAGGTGATGATTATGGACTTTTGAGTAAACAGTACATTGCAGAAGCTTTGCAACTAAGTTCATTGCTTCGTCTTAAAAACGAAAAAGCGTTTGCGCTGCTGAATCAATCTTTTGTTTTTAATAAAACGGGTAAATACGACTCATCGCTGTTGAATATTCTAAAGGCAAACCAAATCTACAATGGAAAAGATTCTGTATTGCATGCCCGTTTTTATGCCCGGTATTATTTTGCATTAGGTATGCTTACCCTGCCGCAAGGGAATGATAAAGATGGAACACTTCAAAATTTTTTAACTGCTTTGCGCTTTGCAAAACTTAGCAATGATGCCTATCTTATTTCCGTTTGTTATGGAGCGGTAGGTAAAGCTTACAATTATTTAAGACAATTTGATAAGAGTATAGAAAGTAACAAAGAGTATTTAGCCTTTGCTGTAAAAGGCGGAGATACACTTATACTTGCAAAAGCCCATCAAAATTTATCGGCTGCATACTTAAATGCCGGAAATATTTCATTGCATGAAACGCATGATAATGAATTTGCGAAATTGGTGACTTATCTTAAAAATCCGCAGTTCAGTTGGTTGCTGATAAATAACAGGGGGCTGGCTTTTGCCGAAAAAGGAATGATAAAGGAAGCTCTTATTGAAGCATTGCATTCTATTGAATTTGCTACCAAGCAAGGGCTTTCGGCAAATGATCTTGTGGCATCCTATTATGCGGCGGCTTATTGCTTAAATCTATCAGGAGAATATCAACGCAGTAACGAATTTATGAAAAAGGTGGAGGCAATGGCAGACAGTAGCCATTTGCCCGAGTATAAAATGTATGCAGCCAGTGGTATGGCAGAAAATTATTTTAAGCTCAATGATTTTAAAAATGCATACGAGTACTTAAGTAAGCAATTATTACTTTCTGATAGTTTATCTTCAGAGAAAGTTAAAATCAATTCAAATTATTTGCATATAAAGAATAAAATTGAGCAAAAGGAAAATCTGATAAAGCAACAAGAAAATACCATCCGTAAAAATAAGACTATCCAATATTTAATGGCAGGCGGTATTTTTCTTATAATTCTTTTAGCAATGCTGGGGTATAAATATTACCGGCAGCGAGAGAAAAATCAAGAACAACGAATCCAGGAATTGGAAACAGAAAAACAATTATTGTCAACTCAGTCACTCTTAAAAGGCCAGGAGGAGGAACGTTCCCGTATTGCCAAAGATTTGCATGATGGCTTAGGTGGCTTGCTAAGTGGCGTAAAACTTCAATTAGGTGCTATGAAGGGAAATTTATTTTTATCGGAAGAAAACGGGCATGCATTCAACCGGGCATTGGATAAGTTAGATGAATCTATCTCTGAAATGAGAAGGGTGGCTCATAATATGATGCCTGAAACTTTATTAAAGTTTGGTTTGCGCCAAGCTCTTTCTGATTATTGTAACGGGTTATCCTACAAACAAACATTTACCATTGATTGTGAATTTAGAGGATTGGAAAACCGAATCAGTCAATCCACAGAAGTGGTTATTTACCGCATTGTACAGGAACTTATCAATAATGCAATAAAACATAGTGGTGCATCTCATATTTTGGTACAACTAATTCAACAAGACGAGGAAAATCTGAATATAACGGTTGAAGATAATGGGAAAGGATTTGACGCCAGCCAAACTACAGCAATCACAGCAGGATTAAGAAATGTATCTTCCCGTGTAAAATATCTCAATGGCAAAATGGATATACAATCGCAACCCGGCAATGGAACCTCTGTTTATATTGAATGTAAATTGAATGCAAATGGATAAAATTCAGATAATCGTTGTAGATGATCATCCGATGGTAATAGAAGGTATGAAGGCTATGCTAATGCAAATAGATTTTGTAACATTGAAAGCTACTGCTAGTAATGCTTACGAAGCGCTTGAATGGGTAGAAAAACAGCCGCCACATTTACTGATTTCCGATATTAATATGCCGGAAATATCAGGCATTGAGCTTACGGCAAAACTGAAGAAGCAATTTCCTGAATTAAAAATTATTGGAATGAGTACTTTTAATGAGCGGAGTTATATTGCACAAATGATACAAAATGGTGCAGATGGATTTTTAATTAAGAGTGCTTCAAAGGAAGAAATTGAAGAAGCCATCCTGACAGTAATGGAAGGTAAGTTATACCTGAGCGCCGATGTTAATATGAATAATCAGGAAAGAAGTGATATGAAAAATCAGCCCACTCTCACCCGACGAGAAAAAGAAATATTGCAATTAATTGCCGAGGGGCTCACCAATCCACAAATAAGTGAAAAGCTGTTTATCAGCCTGAGTACCGTTGATAGCCATCGTAAAAACCTGCTATTAAAATTAGAAGTAAATAATACTGCAAGCCTTGTAAGGCAGGCTATCTATTTTAATTTAGTAAAGTTTTAGATAGTTATTTAGTATATATATTTTTTTGAGATGTAACATTTTCAGATCTTGTTACCAATACACCGATAAACCAAGACACCAATTTGGTACATTAAAAAACCATAGCGAACATTTGAGGTTTTGGTATAATACCTTGCCGATAATTATTGCATATTTCCGCAAAACATTGCAGCAACCCTGAGTTTCTTATTTTCTGAATTATATCTTTTATCCACAGATTATTTTTTAGATAAATATTCATTGCTCAATTCAAATAGGTTTCCATAAATTAGGAGGCTCAAATTCTCATCAACCAAAAACTACTGTATGAAAAAAATCTCATTCGCATTGCTTGCGCTTGCATTGTCGTATGCGGGTATGGCTCAAAATTACTGGGCCGCCCATACCGGCGATTTAAGCAAAATTGCTACTGATAAAGCAGTGGCTCGCCAAAGTTTCCCAAAAGAATTTAAATTATTTAACCTGAATGATGCTTCGCTGCGGCAACAACTGTTTACGGTAGTAGATGGGGCGGCAAGGCATACAACTATCATCGCTATTCCAAATGCCTATGGGCAAATGGAGGAGTTCAGTATTGTAGAAGCTTCCAATTTTGAACCTGCATTGCAAGCACAGTTTCCACAAATCAGGGCTTTCTCCGGCCGGGGCATTACCGATCCATCGGCCATGCTTAAGTTAAGTTATTCGCCGGGTGGTATTAAAACAATGGTACTACGTGCTGCAAATGAAGCAGAATATATAGAGCCTTTTTCGGCAGACCATCAGGTGTATGCCGTTTTTAAACCACAAGCCAATAAAGGCAACCTGCCCTGGACATGCTCCACACCCGAGCAACAAATGGCAGAAGGCTTAAACCAAAGGGTGCAAACAAATGTAGTGGCCCGCTCTGGTGGCAATTTAAAAACCATGCGCTTAGCACAATCGGTTACGGCTGAGTATTCCAACTATTTTGGAGCTACCAGTTCCGCACAAGTGTCTTTGGTATTGTCTGCAGTAAATGCTACGCTTACCCGTTGCAATGGCGTGTACGAAAAAGATTTGGCACTACACCTCAACCTGGTGGCAAACAATACCAGTGTATTTTATTACAATCCATCTACCGATCCTTATTCACCTGCTTCGCAAATGAGTAACTGGAACTCTCAATTACAATCAACGCTTACGTCCGTTATTGGCGAAGCCAATTACGATATTGGTCACCTCTTTGGCGCCAGTGGCGGAGGTGGCAATGCAGGATGTATCGGCTGTGTGTGCACCAATAATCAAAAAGGTAAAGGCATTACATCGCCTGCCGATGCCATACCCGAAGGCGATAATTTTGATATTGACTATGTAGTGCACGAAGTGGGTCATCAACTGGGAGCCAATCATACATTCTCTATGAGCAACGAAGGCACCGGTGTAAACAAAGAGCCCGGCTCCGGCATTACCATCATGGGTTATGCCGGCATCACCAGCCAGGATCTTGCTCCCCATTCTATTCCTTACTATCATCAAGCCTCTATTGCTCAAATACAGGCAAACCTGGATACCAAGACCTGCCCCGTAACACTTACCAACAGCAACTCTACCCCCGTTGTAAATGCAGGTGCCAACTATACTATCCCCATCAGCACAGCCTTTGCACTTACAGGCTCAGCTACCGACGCCGATGCGGGTGATGTGCTTACCTATAGTTGGGAACAAAACGATAATGCATCCTCCTCTCAAACTGGTGCAAGCAGTGTAGCCAGCGCTACAAAGGCAACAGGCCCCAACTGGATTTCATTTAGTCCTTCTACTTCGCCCACCCGCTTGTTTCCAAAGCTGGCAACCATCCTGGCAGGCCAAAATGTTTCGGGACCATTGACTGGTGGTGATGCAGGCGCTAATACCGAAGCGCTGAGCTCGGTTTCCCGTACACTCAATTTTCGTTTAACCGTTAGAGATAATGCAGCCTATAGTTCATCTGCTCCTGTTTCTGTTGGTCAATCGCAGTTTGATGATATGGTTGTTACTGTCTCAAACACATCGGGACCCTTTGCCGTAACTGCGCCTAATACAGCAGTATCATGGGCAGGTAATTCTGCACAAACCGTTACCTGGTCGGTAAATAATACTACGGCAGCGCCGGTAAGTTGTGCCAATGTAAAAATTTCTATTTCTACCGATGGCGGAAACACATTCAGTACGCTAATAGCCAGCACTGCCAACGATGGCAGCGAAGCCATTACGGTTCCCAACACAGCTACTACTACTGCCCGTATAAAAGTAGAAGCAGTAGGCAATATCTTTTTTGATATTTCAAATACCAACTTTACCATTACAGCCGGCTCGTCTTGCGGAAGCCCTGCCGGTTTAAATGCTACTGCCATTACTAATACTACAGCAACCATCAACTGGGGTGCAGTAAGTGGCGCTTTAAATTACGATGTGGATTATAAAGCTGCTGCCTCAGGCACCTGGATAAATGTAGCAACAGGCACCACATCGCTTTCGGCTAATTTATCCGGCCTTACACAAGGCACCACTTACGATTACAGAGTAAGAGCCAATTGCAGTGCTGGTACAAGTGCATATACTCTGGCACAGTTTACAACCACAGCACCCTGCAGTGCACCTTCAGGTTTAAGCAGTAGTGCAATTACTTCATCATCGGCAACCGTTAGTTGGGCTGCGGTAAGTGGAGCTAATAACTATACGGTAGATTATAAACTCAACAGCTCCGGCACCTGGGTAAATGCTGCATCAGCCACTATTGCTACATCTGTAAACCTGAGTGGATTAACTGCAGCATCTTTATACGATTGGAGAGTAAGGAGCAATTGCAGTTCCGGCTCCAGTGCCTAT
>JAKIZK010000065.1 GCA_022708055.1 Bacteroidota bacterium | reverse complement strand
TTCACTTTCAAGTCAACTTCAACTGGTTTAGAAGCATCAGTAACTGATACATCCTGCGAAAAATAGCTTTGAGAGCTAAATACAAGCGTAACTGGTAGTTTACTTACGCTGATACTGAATTCTCCATCAGGATTGGTATAAGTACCTTGTCCGGTTTCTTTTACAATAACTGAAACGGCACTAACAGCTTCTTTAGAAGTACTGTTTTTTACTTTACCAGTTACGGTTACTTTCTGTGCATTTACAGTAAATGAAACCAAACCTGCAATAAGACAGGTAAACAAAAAGCGGTAGCTTTTTCTCATAATTTGGGAGTTTTTAGTTTGGTTCCGGATTTTATCTTCCGGTTAAATTTGCCGGAAAAATAAGCATTGTATCCTTTATCTAAAAATTTAATTTTTAAGGCAAAAGAAAGGTTGTGAACAATTTTTTCCCCTAAAAACCATTCCCCAAAAACTTGCATAAATTGTTGAAATCTTGCGGGTATTTGTCCGTTATTTTTTTACAAGTCGGCTTATTTTCGGCCAATGGCTCCATTTTTATTTCCCGGGCAAACCGGTTTTTATAAAGGCAAGGTGCGAGATGTTTATACTATTGCTGATAAATGGCTGGTGATGGTTGCCAGCGACAGAATTTCAGCTTTTGATGTCATTTTGCCCCGTACTATTCCCTACAAAGGGCAGGTTTTGAACCAAATTGCCGCTTTTATGCTAAAAACGACATCAGATATTTGCCCAAACTGGTTATTAGATGTACCCGCACCAAACATTTCCACTGGTATAAAATGCGAGCCTTTTAAACTTGAAATGGTAGTAAGGGGTAATCTGGTAGGTCATGCCTGGCGCACTTATGCATCCGGAACAAAAACTTTATGTGGCGCTAAAATGCCGGAAGGACTCAAAGAAAATGATTTTTTTCCGGAACCCATCATAACACCAAGTACAAAAGCTGCCGAAGGACACGATGAAGACATAAGCCCTGATGAGATTATTGCAAAAGGATTATGTAACAAAGAGGAATGGGATAAACTAAACAAATACGCTTTATTGCTTTTTGAAAGAGGTAAAGAAATTGCATTAAAACAAGGACTTATACTGGCTGATACAAAATATGAGTTTGGTAAACACAATGGTGAAATCATCCTGATGGATGAAATACATACGCCTGACTCGTCAAGATATTTTTACAGAGATGGTTTTGATGAAAGACAGGTAAAAGGAGAACGCCAAAAACAACTTAGCAAAGAATTTGTAAGAGAATGGCTTATAGCCAACCACTTCATGGGAAAAGAGGGACAAATGGTGCCCGAAATGACCGATGAATGGGTACAAACAATTTCTAAAAGATACATTGAGCTTTATGAAAAAGTAACAGGAGAAAAATTTAAACCCGAAAGCCTATCCGCTGATGAAATTTTTTCTGCTGTATCCAATTCTCTTTTAAAACTGAAATAATTTTCGCAAAAAAAAGCCACTACCCCTGTGGATAATGGCCTGTTGAAGTTCCAAAGAATATAGCCTATTTCATTTTAGTTGAATCGGTGTTTACAAACTGGCGGGCGCCTTTGCCATAAGGACAATAATAATCTAAAGCCATTTGTGCGTCATAATAATTGAGCCAGTAATCGGTAACCGTTCCTGTAAAAACATTTCCGGAAGAACGGTCATAAAAATCACGGGTGCCCGGTCTGCTAAAATCGCCATAAATAATACTTCTTTCGTAAGGTTTAAAATAACTGAAAGACCGGATGATTGTATAACCATAGTTTGTTTCTACGACATAGTAGTTGCAAGAAGAACTGCTATACACCACCTGACCCCGCTCCTGCGACAACCAGTAACCTTCATCATCATAATAATATCCATTTTTACCACAACCTGTGAAAGTAAAGGCGAGTAACGTTACAAGAATGGATAAAGTAAAAATCTTTTTCATCTGGATACATTTTAAATTTAGCTGCCAATCCATACAAACCATCTTTGATTTCGTAAAGACCTGCAAAAAATTTGTTCCTATTTATGCATTAAAAGACTGTGCCAGATAAGAAAAGGATTGATGTGGCTTTGTTAAAATTTTAAGGTGTAAAAACCGGATTATTTAAACTGGCTTAATCTTGATTTGGCTTTGTTAAATACATTTCTGCCTTTGTCGGTTCCGCTTCTTAGTTTTTTCTGTTCCGCTTCCGGTAAGTTGATAAAATCTAAACAGGATTGACTACAGGTGCCTTTCATTTTCGACTTACAGTCATCGCACTGTATAAAGAGCAAGTGACAGGCATCGTTGATGCAATTAACATGTGTATCGGCCGGTTTGCCACATTGGTGGCAATTAGCAATAATCTCTTCAGTTACTCTTTCTCCCAGTCGCTGATCAAACACAAAATTTTTTCCATGAAATTTATTTTCCAGGCCAGCCGCTGTTACCTGATTTACATAATTGATAATGCCCCCTTCCAGATGAAAAACATTTTTAAATCCTTTGTGTAACATATATGCAGAAGCTTTTTCGCAACGAATACCGCCGGTACAATACATGATGATGTTTTTTTCTTTATCCACCTGCATCATTTCCGCTGCCATCGGCAGTTGTTCACGAAATGTATCGCTGGGAATTTCAATGGCATTTTCAAAATGACCCACTTCATACTCATAATGATTGCGCATATCAATGATAACCGTTTCTGCATCGGCAGTCAGTTTGTTAAACGCTGCTGCATTTACATACTTTCCTTTTTGCTCCATACTGAAAGTAGCGTCATCAATTCCATCGGCTACAATTTTATTTCGCACTTTTATGTCCAGCACATAAAAACTTTTACCGTCATCATCCACTGCAACATTCAGCCGCAACAAGTTCAGCGGTTCTATAGAATATAAATAAGTTCTGAATGATTCAAAATTTTCTGAGGTTACACTGATTTGTGCATTGATACCTTCCGTGGCTAGATAGATGCGCCCCAATACACCCATTTGCTTTAAATCAGCATACAGTTTGTTTCTGAAAAGAATCGGTTCAACAATCTTAAAATAACAATAAAAAGAAATCGTAGTACGAGGTGTATTGTCTTTTTGAATACGTTCTTTAAGCTCCTTGCGAGAGATACGGTTGTGTAGTATTGCCATCTTTTTTGAAATTTGAATCCTGATATCCTCAGGATAATTTTAAATAAAATTGGACAGTTGCAGGCTGAACCAAATTTCTTGTCACAAAAAATTTTTTAATCGTGACTATGCAAAGATAAGTTACTTTGCTGAAGCCCGAAGAAAGCTACCGCTTAAAGCAGCAAATCCGGCTACCAGCCCACCCACTAATGCAGTAACTAAAATCAAGAGGATTGAGTTTCCGCCTAAAGGCAGAATGGCTGCTATTTTTTGGGAGAGAATATGATCATTCTTCATATCAATCCAAAAAGCAAGACCACCCCATAATAAGAACAAACCCAAAAAACCCGAAAGAAAGGCTTTGCCGGCTTTTTGATGTACGATAGCCGCTACCAGCAATGCCACTATGGCTATACCCCACCAGGGAAGATAAAGTCCGCTGACAAATGCAAGTAACAAGGTTAATAAAGTAGCTGTGAGAAATTTCATCTGAAAAAATATTAAACGTTTTTCAAAAATTATTTTTTACTGAAGCTCATTGTCCATTTGATATTAGAAGAAGTTCTATCGGCATCCTGCATAAACCAAAGTTTATAATACTTCCCCTGTACCCAATAATCAATCATATTATCATAATATTTACTTCCGGGGTTTCCGCTTTGTCCGCCGGGGTACAAGCCATAAGCCTCCGTTTGGGCACTCATTTGCACGATCATACGCCAACTGGGACCATGACTACCTGAAATGGCATTTACAATATCGCCTGCCCCACCTACATCAAGATTTGGACGATCAAATGGCAGTAAATCTTTTTTGGATTTATCGAGCAGATGATAAACTCCGGGTTTATTAAATTTTTTCCAGGCAAGGCCCTTTCCACCTGCTTTAGCCAGGGCTTCATCTATTTTTTGTGTGGCTTCTTTCAAAGCCAGCGTAACCGGATTGTTACCTGATAAAGAATCTTGTGCTGTAGTACCTTTATACATAAACGAAGAATCTCTTTTCAATATTTCCAACAATGCCTGAGCACCCATTGCAGGAATTTTATTTTTTAAATTACCTGCATCTCTTGTAAGATGATCCCAAATGATTTTTCGTAATGAGCCCCACCAAAAAGTATAAACGGTTTGTCCTTCTGATTCGGCAGTAGCCAATAAATCCCACGATTTTACAATGTCAAGATATTCTTTTTCCTTTTTAGAAAGATTTGCCTCATTTACATTTTTGAATAATATCGGCAATACATCTTCTGCAGTTGTATTAAAATAATTGTTTTGCAATTGCATCATATCCTCCGGCGTTATGCCATTCATAGCGCTCAGTTTATTTTCAATGGTAATGCCTCTGGCTGTAATATAACTACCCGGAATAAAATAAGGATAACTTGCATCGGCAGGCCGTTGATTGGCGCTTTCCAAAAATCCTCTCTCTGGATTCTTAGCATGTGGATTTTCAGGCTGTGGTATAAAACCTTGCCACATATAACTACTATCGCTGCCTGGCATTATATATAAACCCTGGCCATTCCATCTTGCCGGAAATTTTCCTTGTTGCCAGATGGCGATATCACCTGTTTTAGAAGCGAAAACAAAGTTTTGCCCGGGACAATTAAACCCCTTGATTGCAAGGGCATAGTCGTCATAATTTTTTGCATGATTCAATTGATAAATAGCCATGCCTTCGTTGCTGGGGTCGTGTGCCGTCCATCGTACAGCAAGGTTGAGTTTGCTTTTAGTTAGTGTATCAGCAAAACTTTCATCATACATCACCGGTCCAAAAACTGTGTAGGCGATGGTATCATAGACATCTCCGGCTCCCTTCACTTTTATAGTATCAATTTCCAATCTTGTTTTCTCCCATTTTTCATTAAACCAATATTCTTGCTTGCTTTTGTCTTTGAACCGAATATTATAATAATCTTTTACATCTCTTTGAGAATTGGTAACACCCCAGGCTATACTATCATTAAAACCAATGATGATAAACGGGCTGCCCGGAAGTGATACACCATAAACATTACTAGTGGGTGTTTTCAACTGCATTTCGTACCAAATGGATGGCAGCGTAAGTTCCAAATGCGGGTCGTTGCAAAGAATGGGTACACCAGTTTTGGTTTTACTACCGGCCACTACCCAGTTATTACTTCCATCGGCGGCATCTTCTTCCACAAAATTTTGCATGGCCACTTCCTGCTTTGCTGAAAAATAAACAGAATCGGCTGACACAGGCTTTATCGGTGTTATTCCCGGTTTATCAAATGCAGTTCCTTTGGGCACAATGGGCATCAGCGAATCGGGAACCTGTGGATACAATGCTGCAAATTCATCAGGCGCAAAAACAGATTTTGCATTGGTATTGGCAAGATCAGTTTCTGTATCACCGGCCAGCATATTCGCCATCATTTTTAATAATAAGGCGGTACGCAGGTTGCTCCATTTTTCAGGCTTGAAGTTGAGAAGCTTATACTCAACCGGCAGTTCACTTTCTTTTAATGAAGCAATATAGGCATTGATACCATTGGTATAAGCAGAAAATAAGGCTTTTGCCTGTGGATCTTTTTCAATTTCATGCAATGCATTTTCAGCGGCAAATACCATTCCCAGTCTTCTTTGCCTGCGATCATATTGAATGGCTTTGCTACCTGCAATTTCGCTGGCACGACCTGCTGCTGCTTTTGTTTGTAAGTCCATTTGAAACAAACGAAATTTTGCATGCAGGTAACCCTGTATAAAATACAAGTCTTCATCATACTCAGCAAAAACATGTGGTACTAACCTTTCGTCAAAATAAACTTCAGCCTTACCTTTCAGGTTATCAAACTTTAAACTGGTGCTATAGTTTTTATCGGCGGCTTCTGCATTTTGCCATACGCCATGTTGCGGACTTAAAAACTTACCCATAGGTGGAATAGCTCCCCAGGGCTTATTGAGTGCAAAAACAAGACCGGCCGTAATAACTGTAGAAATTGCAAAGGGAATAATACGCATAGTTAATTAAATGATTGGTGAAAGATAAGAAGGAAATCTTAAGTTTTGTTGCAAAATCCTTTACATTTAACATCCGAAAACTTAATCAAAGATTTTTTCATTTATTAACCAATAAAAAATTACAACTATGGGTTTATGGATTGCTATTGGAGCTATTGCATTAATTGTATTTGCAGTAATTGCCATGTACAACGGCATGGTACGCAAGAAAATTCAAATTGATAATGCCTGGAGCGATATCAGTGTATTTCTGAAAAAAAGATTTGACCTCATCCCCAATCTGGTAAATACAGTAAAAGGATATGCAGCACACGAAAGCCAGACTTTGGAAAAAGTAGTACAGGCTCGTAATGCAGCAGTGGCAGCTCCTAGTACCGATGTTGCAGCAGTGGCTTCTGCCAATCAGGGATTAACAGGAGCTTTGAGAGGATTATTAGCGATTGCAGAAAATTATCCTGACTTAAAAGCGAATGCACAATTTTTAGAATTGCAGCAAGCATTACAGGGCATTGAAGGTGAGCTGGGAAATGCCCGCCGCTTTTACAATGCCACTGTGAGAGATTATAATACAGCCATTCAACAGTTTCCGGGATCCATAATTGCCAATATGGGCAATTTCAAACCTCGTGAATTCTTCGAACTGGAAGATCAGAACGAAGCCAAGAATGTAGAAGTAAAATTCTAAAACTTTTGTCCGGTGAAAAAAATTGCCTGTTCATGTATATGGGCGCAGGCGCAGGATGGTTATTCCATAAACAATTATGATGTACACATTCGTGTAAATAAAGACGCATCATTAGATATAAAGGAAACTATTTCGGTACATTTTGATATTTCCAGTCATGGCATATACCGAATGATCCCTTATAAATATAAACTTCAGCCATTAAAAAACGGAGCAGAAAAAGCCGACAGACAATTTGAATCCGGCGGCTTTACAAGAGTTTTTATAGAAGATATAAATGTAAAGGGATGGAAATATAAAACCAGTAATGTAAATGGATATAAAGAGATTAAAATTGGCGACAAAAATAAATATGTGGATGGAGATCAGGAATATATTATTACTTACAAGGTTTTAAATGCAATTAATTTTTTCAAAGACCGTTCAGAATTTTATTACAACTTGATTGGCGATAAGTGGAATGCCAACATCGATAAAGTAAGCTTTCAAATTGAATTATACAATTCGCTTCCTGAAGAACCTGCCTATTTTATTGCTTCCGGTTATTCAGGTTCAAGAGAAAATAATACCCGTGCCGGCTGGGAAAGCAACTCTGTACTGAGTGGTGCTACAACTAAAAGCCTGGAGCCAAACGAAGGTGTAACGGTTGGTATTAAATTTCCAAAAGATTTTCTGGTAAAACAGAATTATCAACTTCGTGGTATCAAATGGTTATTGTTCCCGCTTATTGCACTGGTAGCTATGTTTTTCATTTGGAAGAAATGGGGAAAGGATGACCACATTACCATTACTACAGAATTTTACCCTCCTGCCGGCATTAGTCCCAGCGTATGTGGCTATGTGATTGATGACAGAATGGATCGCCGCGACCTTACTGCTTTAATTCCTTATTGGGGAGCAAGTGGCTATATTAAAGTGGCTGATAAGGAAAAAGATTTTGAATTTACTAAAGTAAAAGAATTGCCTGCCACTGCTGCAAACTATGAACAAACACTTTTTAATGGAATTTTTGCAAGTGGCGATGTTGTTAAACTTAGTAGCCTGAAAAATGTGTTGTACACCAGCATGAATACTGCTAAAACTCAGTTAGAGTCAGAAGTAGATAACAAAGCTTACTATATAAAAGGAACAAGAGGTGCAGCTGGTTTTCTTTCTTTATTAGGACTTGTATTAATCGGCTACGGCATTTACAAAATGATAAAGACTTGGGGAGATGTGCCCATCTGGTTTTCGCTTTCATTTATTTTAAGCGGTATTATTACTATCATTTTTGGTTCACGAATGACTAAGAAAACAAAAAAGGGTAATGAACTATTTATGAAGCTCGCAGGCTTTAAAGAATTTATTACAAAAGTGGAAAAACCAAGACTGGCAACTTTTCTTAAAGACGATCCCGGGTATTTTGATACTGTGTTACCCTTCGCTATTGTATTTGATGTAGCGGATAAGTGGAAAGACAAATTGAAAGACATGGACATACCGCCACCCACCTGGTATGCCGGAAGCTATACCGGCTTTAATACTACCATGTTTTTAAACAGTCTGGATCGTTCCATGAACAAGTTTTCTGAAAGTTTTTATAGCCAACCCAGTAGTAGTGGCGGCAGCAGCGGCGGCAGTTGGAGTAGCGGTGGTGGCTTTTCCAGTGGTGGCTTTGGCGGTGGCGGTGGTGGTCGCTGGTAATTTATTCGTTTTTACCCTTAAGCATGGGCACAAAAGAA
This sequence comes from Bacteroidota bacterium, assembly GCA_022708055.1. Classification (GTDB taxonomy): domain Bacteria; phylum Bacteroidota; class Bacteroidia; order Chitinophagales; family Chitinophagaceae; genus JJ008. The sequence goes on along the minus strand of JAKIZK010000065.1, from coordinate 3,878 downwards.
AAGTTTTCAAAAACTTCTTCTTGTAAAACTCCTGTATCCAACTTTGTTATCCGCATCATTTGTTGCACATCGCCTGCGCCCAGCGGTATTACCATTTTGCCGCCTTTGCTTAACTGTTCAATTAGTTTTTGTGGAATGAATGGTGCCGCAGCGGTAATTAATATCCGGTCAAATGGTGCATAATCAGGCTGGCCTTCAAAACCATCACCATAAAAAAAACTGATAGACGAATATTGTTTAAGGAAATTCCACTTCCAGTTTTCATCAAATAATTTTTTTTGTCGCTCTATGGTAAAAAGCTGAACACCCATTTCGGCAAGCACTACAGCCTGATAGGCACTGCCGGTTCCTATTTCCAACACTTTCATATATGGCTCTGTTTCCAACAACTGTGTTTGATAGGCTACCGTATATGGCTGTGATATGGTTTGACCTTCGCCAATAGGGAATGCACGGTCTTCATACGCCACTTCATCAAATGCAGAATCTAAAAAGAAATGACGAGGCACTGTAAGCATTGCATCCAAAACTCGATCATCAGTTATACCTTTTTTATGCAGATGCTGTACCAGTTTTTTGCGCAATCCCTGATGTCGGTAGGTATCTTCCGTAGGTCGGCTCATATCGGGCAAGATAATGAAATGTAATAATGTAACTCTTTTTTCAAATACTTCATTACAGTTTCATATCTGTAATCACTTGTTGAATCTTGTTTTCCAACTCACTATTTACTTTATCAAAGTCTGCCGCTTTTTCAAGTGGTGCATTTACCGAAAAATAAAATTTAATCTTAGGTTCAGTACCGCTTGGTCTTGCCGAAATAAAGGTCATATCATCCAACACAAATTGCAATACGTTTGACTTTGGCAAATCCAATTTCCACGCTTCACCCGTTTGCAGATTTTTCTTTACTTGAAGTTGATAGTCCATCAACATTACTACCGGCCTGCCATTAATAGTTGAAGGCGGGTTGTTGCGATAGCCTTCCATCATATCCGCTATCTGTTGCTGCCCGTCCATCCCTTTTTTGGTAATAGAAATTAAATGCTCTTTATAAAAACCATATTGCACATAGAGGTCTATCATTTTTTCATACAGGCTTCTCCCCTTTTCTTTTTCATAAGCGGCCATTTCGCAAAGCAGTGCCACGGCACTTATGCCATCTTTATCTCTTATTTGATCACCAATCATTAATCCAAAACTTTCTTCTCCGCCGATGATATAATTTTCTTTTCCTTCCTTTTCTCTTATTAATTCCGATATCCATTTAAAACCGGTAAGTACCCGGTAACAATTTACTTTATTGCCCGCAGCTATTGCATCTATCATCGGTGTAGTAACAATAGTGGTTATCACCATATCATTGGGCTTTGCTATCCCTTTGGTTCTGCGAGCTTCCATTAAATAATTAAATGCAAGTACCGCAGTTTGATTGCCATTCATCAACACCCATTGTCCTTTATCATCCTTTACACCTATTGCTATTCTGTCGGCATCGGGGTCGGTACCACAAAGTATATCTGCATCCAATTGTGCTGCCAGCTTTAATCCATAACTCATGGCTTCACTTTCTTCCGGATTGGGATAAGCTACCGTCGGAAAATTGCCATCAGGTTGCATTTGCTCTTTTACAATATATACATTCTTAAAACCAAACCGCTCCAATACCGGCGGCACCATCTTAATACCTGTACCATGTATAGAAGTATAAACAATTTTCAAATCTTGCTGTTTCGATATTACTTCCGGATACACACTGAGGCCATGCACCATTTCTATATACTTTTCATCAAGCTCTTTTCCTATGATGGTAATATTTTCTTCGCTACCATTCCATTTTACATCATCCACCGATGCTATTTTTTCCACTTCGGCTATTACATTTTTATCGTGCGGAGGTACCAGTTGCGAGCCGTCATTCCAATAAGCTTTGTATCCGTTATATTCCTTAGGATTATGAGATGCAGTACACACGACACCACCCTGGCAGCCTAATGTTCTAATCGCAAAAGACAATTCAGGTGTAGGCCGCATATCTTCAAACAAAAAAACTTTTGCACCATTAGCAGCAAAAACGTGAGCAGCCGTTTCCGCAAAAAAGCGACTATTGTTTCTGCTATCATGTGCAATAGCCACTTTTACATCACCAAAAACCTGTTTCAAATAATTGACATAGCCCTGCGTAGCCATACCCACCGTGTATTTATTCATACGATTGGTACCTACACCCATGATGCCGCGAAGGCCCCCTGTACCAAATTCAAGGTTCTTATAAAAACCTTCTACCAAATCGGCAGAATTTTCATTTTGCAGTTTTCTGATTTCCGCTTTTGTGGCTTCATCATAATTTCCATTGAGCCAGTTATCTACTTTTTCTTTTATCAATGCATCCATAGTATTAAAATTAAAAATCAGCGCTCAAGTTATTAAATTTTGTGTGTTAAACAGCATCAAATGTTTAGAATCTACACGATACCAAAATTTCATCAAAGTTTTATTCGTCTCTTTTGCACATTGAGAATGAAAAAAATCCTGTACGTTTGAATGATTATGAAGCCGGCGACATTACTTCTATCCGCTTTCGTTGCGACGCTCCGTTCATCGTTCGGTTCGCTTATCATCACTATTGCAATCAGCTCTGTTTTTGGTACGCATACACATGCACAAACTTTTGACAGCCTCATCAATAAAAATTTTTCTGATACTGCAGACATCTATCCGCAATCAAAAAATATATTCAACAATAATTATACTTCCCATCCGGTGTTCAAAATAAATAAAAGAATAAATGATGCTACTAATCTTTTCACCGCTGATATTCATTTAGAAACACCAGCTACCTCTCTTTATAAATTAAAACAAGGCGAGCCATTAAATTTTCATTCAAATTCATTTAGGGCAAATCATTTAAACTTTCATCTATTAAACACCGATACCTCCACATTAACTGCACAACAAATAAAAAAAAGAGTATGGCTGGTGGCCGGTGCCAATGTAGTGGGCTATAGCGGCATCATGGTTGCATTATCAGCCGCATGGTACAAAGGTTATCCAAAATCAAGTTTCCATTTTTTTGATGACCACAAGGAATGGATGCAGGTGGACAAGGTGGGGCATTTTTATAGTGCTTATGTTGAAAGCACCGCCAGCAGCGACCTTTGGAAATGGACTGGAATAAATAGAAAAACAAGAATCTGGCTGGGCGGATTGAGTGGTGCTGTTTATCAAACCGTGATAGAAACACTGGATGGCTTCAGTGCCGAATGGGGCTGGAGCTGGAGCGATTTTGCAGCGAATATTTTGGGAAGCGGCACCTTCATAGCACAAGAACTGGGCTGGGATGAACAACGCATAAAGCTGAAATGGTCTTTTCATAAAAAAAATTATAAAGAGCCCATGCTTAATGATAGAAGTGATGAACTTTTTGGAAAATCGGCAGCCGAAAGATTTTTAAAAGATTACAACGGGCAGACCTATTGGGCAAGTACGTCTATAAAATCATTTTTTCCAAACTCTAAGCTGCCGGCCTGGCTTTCAGTAGCTGTGGGCTATGGTGCTGAAGGGATGTTTGGCGGCGAATCCAATATTGCCAAAGATGAAAATGGCAATATTATTTTTGACAGAAGCGATATTCCCCGTTACAGGCAATGGTACTTGTCGCCCGACATTGATTTCAGCAGGATAAAAACCAAGAGCAAGGCAGTTCGCCTTTTATTTACGGTGCTCAATGCATTCAAGTTCCCCTTCCCATCCATTGAGTTTTCAAAAAAAGGTATAAAACTCAATGCCATTCATTTCTAAATTAACGCTGATTATTTTTTTGCAATTTTCCTTAAGCATTTGACAGAAATAAAAAAGAGGCCGTATCAAAAGCAAAT
>JAKIZK010000064.1:12089-12380 GCA_022708055.1 Bacteroidota bacterium | reverse complement strand
TTCAAAATGTTCCTTATTTATATCGCAAAATAAAAGTGTTGGAAGAAGTAGGTTTAGGCTACATCACACTGGGCCAATCGGCTGTAACATTGAGTGGGGGCGAGGCGCAAAGAGTGAAACTCTCAACCGAGCTTGTCAAAAAAGATACCGGTAAAACTTTTTATATATTAGACGAGCCCACTACCGGTTTGCATTTTGAGGATATACAGCAATTGCTCAAGGTGTTACAGAAGTTGGTTGACCGAGGCAATACGGTATTGGTAATAGAGCATAATTTGGATGTGATAAAGG
>JAKIZK010000064.1:0-12079 GCA_022708055.1 Bacteroidota bacterium | reverse complement strand
CCCCGAGGGCGGTGATGGGGGAGGTCTCATACTATTTGAAGGAACGCCGGAGCAATTAGTGAAAGTAAAGAATAGCTATACAGGTCAGTTTTTGAAAACGGAATTATAAAATTTGAAATATGTCACTCGATAATTTAAGCGGAATGCCCGATTGGGATGATCAATTTTTTGAGGATGACAATGAGGGCGAAGAATGGAAACCCAGGCCTACAAGAGATGCTGCCAAAGCTATGTACGAGCAATGGAAGCAGGTTATGATTTTATTGAAAGGCGCAGTGGGTGATATGGGTTTAAAAAAAGCAGACGAAAATGATGATGCAATTGAAAGTGAGTTGGATGCAGATTATAGGGATGACATGAAGGGAATGTTGCTGAGCGATGCGCACATGGTTGCTGTAAAAATCAGAAGCTCTGAAGCGGGGCTTTATATGTTGCGAATGGAAAATGCCTGCCTTATCCGCATGTATGCTCAGTCCATTCAATCTTCTATGTTTACAAAAATTGCAGAGGGTTTTATTGATGAAGCCCATGGAATGGTAATAAGAGAAGAAATAGATAAGTTCAAGTTACTCTTCAAATACTGGGTGAGCACTTTTGAAAGAGATGAGTTTGAAGACGAATGGGGATTGTTTTGATAATTGAGGATAATTCAATTTTTACTTATTGTACATAAAAAAGCCCACATATTCTGTGGGACTTTTTTATAAAATATGTTTTATTTTTTAGCTTAATTTATCTACTTTCTCATCAATTGATTTTGGTGGTTTAATAATACCTAATAAGAGCAGTAGGCCAATAGCACCGGCAGCCAATCCAATAAACAAACCAAAGCCAGGTGAAGGCTTAATTCCGTATGCACCACCTACGGAAATTATTCTGATAAGGTAAATAACTGCTCCGCCGGCAATAGCGCCAAAGCCTCCAAGTGCGACTTTTTTACTCATATCATCATAAGCCTTCGTTTTATCACCCATAAAGCATGATGCAATAGCCGCTGCAACTCCTAAAAGAGCAAGATATCCCCATCCGCCAAAACCGTTATGAGAATAGCCCACTCCAAAACCTCTGGCACTAACTGTGATCCATGGAAGTAGCAATGAAACCAAGGCAAGCCCTGCTAATATTAAAGAATACATTTTTGACTTGTGAAGTCCGGCAACTGGATTTGATGAATTTTGTGACATGTTATAAAGTTGATTTTGGTTGGGCCTACTCATATGGCTTTTCGGCATTCGCCCCTGTTTTTGGGTTTCAGGTCTCCCTTTGCAGGACTAATATATGACAGTTTTTGATTATAAAACCGTCAAACGGCGATTTTTTTTAAACCGAGAATCAACATTTTGCTAAAAAACTGAAAATCCTAAACAAAAAGCAGGAAGTGATTGTCACAAAATTTGAAGCTTAATAAGGCAAAAATCTTTTTCGGCAGCCAGGAATACTGGGTTTTTCACCGGATCTGGATTTTTACAATTTTCCTGCTTATCATTGTCATTATTAAGATTAATATTGGCAATAATGTTAAGGGCTTTCTTATTTATGACGTGAAAAAGAACGCTTGAAGTAAGTTGCCCGTGAGCAGAGAGTGGTTAATAAAATTTTAATACAATGAGAGTACCAATAGAGAACGGATCAGGTTTTTGCAACCAGGTATCAGATTTTATTAAGCTCTCTGCAGCACTAAGGCAATTTGATAAAAAAGATTTTTCAACGAATTTCAAACTGGCCTGAAGCCGTTTCAATATCTCCACTAAAAGCACGGTAGATGTATTTGCCCCTTGCCAATCCTGCAATTTTATAATGGTCTTTAGTATTCAATTTGTGATGCTGTACTAAAGTGCCTTGTACATCAAATACAAAAAAATCAAGTTGTTCTTTATCCTCTTTTGAAATGACATGCATTTCCCTTTTTAATATGTCGGGATAAATTTTTACTGAGTTGTTGTTTAAGCTGCCAAAATTTTTGGATTTAGCAGTCTTGGCCTTATTCTTTTTCAATGGCTTGTCCTCAGCGGGCCTGTTGTTTGCCAGCAACGACTGTGTTATTAAAAGTCCACCGGCAAGGATAAAGGTGATTACTCGCATTTTTCCAATGTTAAAAAATGGTTTCATAGTGGTTTGATTTTTTTTTAATAGAATACGGGACATTTCAATTGTTTTAATCGGGCATCTGATTTACCCAATCTCCAGCCAAAACGCAACATACTGGAGAAGTAAGCGTCATTTTGTTTTGGATCGCCTCGTTGTGCAAATTCCTGATAAGGTCTGGTAGTTGGAAAAGTATAAATGCCACGATAATATAAACTTCTGGCAGTAACTGCATCTGCCGGCGATAAATAGCTGTCAAAATGTATAGGATCAATATAATAGTTGTGACTTACGTCGTCAACATAATCCGTAAATAATTTGCGATGCAGAATTTCTAATCCGATATACATATTCTCTTTGAGATAGTATTTGAAACCAAATCCAATCATTAGATTTTTCTGTGTCAGTTTGTAAGGTTTGCTCTCAGGATATTCAGCAAAACCCTGCCCTTCTAATTTCAATGGTGCCAGTGCAACCAGATTCCCATTATTATCTTTTGCTTTTGGATTAAAATGATAGATACCGGCGCCACCTAAAACATAAGGGCGAAGTTTTCCCTGCAATCCATCATATTTTTCAAAAAAAACAGTGGGATAAAATTCCAGTGCAGCATAAGCTTCATTGATTTTTGATTGGAAACTTAAATTTCTGTATTTGCGATCTTCTTCATCACCACCTTTTGCAGGAGCTTCGGCATCATTGCCCTCTACAAAGCCCATTGTGCCTGAAATGCGCAGTCCCACCCATTCTGTAGGATAAAAATTTAAATAAGCACTTTTTGAAAGTTTTGTAAGTGGAAGGTCTAGGTCTTTAATAAAAGTTTTTCCAACCCCTGCACTACCTCCCAAATCTCCGAGGAAAAACATAGGACCTAAGCCAATTCCTAATTCTAATTTTCCATTTGCAGAGCTGATTGATTGTGCGCTGGTATGAATTGAAAATAAAGAGAGAAAAAAGATAAGTACGGACAGCCGTACAAGGTGTAAACTTGTTCTCATTGATATCGGATTTCTGGTTTTTCGATCTATTGGTTACCAGCACAAAATAGAAACAGAAAAATGTTATAGAAGAATGTTCGACTGAAATTTTTCTTTTTGTAAGTAATAAATGGAGATAACGCTAAGGGATTCTACGTTACCAACTGTAAAATTTTACCATTTCAATATGTTCAATACCATCTTCTAAATAAATATTGCCTTGCTCTCTAAATCCGAAATCTGCATAAAATTTTCGGAGGTAACATTGAGCGCCAATACGGATATTTTGTTGCGGATATAATAAATACAGTTGTTCAATTGATTTTTCCATCAACATCTTGCCCAGTCCTGTGCGTCTGGTTTTTGGTGCTGTTACTACTCGGCCTATACTGGGTTCTGTAAAAGCAATGCCCGGTGGTATTATTCTTGAATAAGCTAATAATTGTTCATTTTGCCAGTACATTAAATGATAGGAGGCCTGATCTTTATTATCCATATCCTGATATACACAGTTTTGCTCTACAGCAAAAACAATATTGCGAAGTTGCAAAATGGCATACAATTCATGCGGACCAAGATTTTCAAATTTTTTTACAGACCACATACATTTTGAATTTGAAAAATAAAAATAGGGTTTTGACTGACATGAAAATGAAATGCATAACTTTAAATCAAACTGCCGGCTATGCAAAAGGATTTGAGTACTATTCACCAATTGATTAGTAATTTGTTTGTCTGGCCACAATCTGCAAAAGAGTGGGAACCTTGCAAATTGAGTAATGAACAAGTTCAATCATTTCGTGAAAATGGCTTTCTTTCGGGTGTAAAGATGTTGGATGAACAGCAGATGGATGCCATAAGAAAAGCACTGGAAGAAATTGCAGATCCCATGCATCCGGGGCATCACCTGTTTTATGAATTTCACTCTAATGAATCCACCGATCCCAACACCATACTTTTTCATGCATTAGGTGCATGGCGTATTGCACCTGCCTTGCATGATGTTTTGTGGAATCCCCGATTTGTAATGGCCGCAAGTCAATTATTGGGCAATGCACCCGTTCGTTTCTGGCACGATCAGATTTTTTGGAAACCGCCCAAACAAGGAGGTGTAGTAGCCTGGCATCAGGATTATTCTTACTGGACCAGAACAAAACCAATAGCGCATCTTACTTGCTGGTGTGCATTAGATGATGCTACTTTGGAAAACGGTTGTCTGCAATATGTTTCCGAAAGTCATAGATGGGGATTGTTGCCCAAACCTGAAATTGCAGGAGCTTTCAAACGAATTGAAGATTTTTTGGATGATAAGCAAAAACAGCAATTCCAAAAGCCGGTATTTGCAACAGTAAAGGCAGGCGAAGCTATTTTTCATCATTCATTAACCTTGCATGGATCAGGTGCTAATGCTTCATCAAAACCAAGAAGGGCATTAGTGCTAAATGTGTTTGCCGATGGAGTGGTTTCTGATGCTGATGAGCCATTATTGGAAGGTGTACCTATAATACCCAAAGGAAATAAAATGGAAGGACGGTTTTTCCCATTATTATTTGACCCGAAGAATCAATAATGATATTTTTCTTTCCATAGTGTCTTTAAAAATTTTCTAATATCTTCCTCTCTCGCATTGTTGCCGGGATTGTAAAATTTTGTTCCCGAAATTTTTTCGGGCAGATACTCCTGCGATGAAAAATTATTAAAGAAGTTGTGGGCATATTCATATCCCTTCCCGTATCCCAAATTTTTCATCATACCGGTAGGAGCGTTGCGAATATGCATAGGTACAGGCAAGTCACCGTATTTTTTCACGGCTTGCTGTGCTTCATTAATGGCAACAATAGCTGCATTACTTTTGGGTGATGAGGCCAGGTAGGTTGCGCATTGAGAAAGAATAATTCTCGATTCAGGGTAACCGATTTTATGAACCGCATCAAAGCAGGTATTGGCCAGCACCAATGCGGTAGGGTTGGCATTGCCAATATCTTCGCTGGCTAAAATCACCATTCTACGTGCAATAAATTTTACATCTTCACCGCCTTCAATCATTCTGGCGAGCCAGTACACAGCGGCATTGGGGTCGCTGCCGCGTATGGATTTTATAAAGGCTGAAATAATATCGTAATGTTGCTCACCGCTTTTGTCGTACAGTGCCATTTTCTTTTGTGCGGTTTCAAGCACCAATTTATCGGTAATGATGACATCTTTGCCCGAAGCATCAATTACAATTTCAAACAAATTCAATAACATTCTGGCATCGCCACCGGAAATATTGAGCAATGCTGCTGTTTCTTTAATCTGAATTTTTTTATTTTTCAGTATTTCATCTTTTTGCAATGCAGCATGCAATAATCCTGTGAGTGCATCATTGTCCAATGGCTTTAAAACATAAACCTGACATCTGCTGAGTAAGGCGCTGTTTACTTCAAAAGATGGATTTTCAGTAGTTGCGCCTATTAGGGTTATGACACCTTTTTCTACTGCACCCAGCAGCGCATCTTGTTGGCCTTTGTTAAAACGATGTATTTCATCAATGAATAAAATAGAGCCGGGTTTTGTTTTTGCTTGTTCGATGACCTCTCTTACTTCTTTTACACCTGCACTGATGGCGCTTAGTTGGAAAAAGGGAACTTGAAGTGAATGTGCTATGATATTTGCTAGTGTAGTTTTGCCTGTACCTGGCGGCCCCCAAAAAATAAGAGAGGGCACTTTCCCATTTGCAATAGCTTTTCGCAATATACTTCCATTGCCTGCCAAATGTTCTTGTCCGGCCAATTCATCCAAGGTATGGGGTCTGATGCGTTCTGCAAGAGGCACATGTGTATTCATAAGTTCAAGGTAATGAAAAAAGCATCCGTTACACTACTCGGATGCTTTTGAAAATATAAAATTGATTAATTAGTTCACGTTGGCATTCAAAAAGGCAGATATTTTGTCAAATGAATCGGTCATCGTTGCGCCACCCCATCCATGATTTTCGGATGGATAGAAAACATATTGATTGGTAACTCCAAAACTGCTCAGTTTATTTTTTAATAAAACTGATTGTGACGGCAGCACAACAATATCGACACCGCCATGTAATATGATGGTGGGCGGGCTTTGTGCGGTTATATAATTTAAGGGATTTGCTTCAGCATATATAGTGGGTACAGAAGTAGGCGTGACCCCTGTTACACTCATGAGTTGAAAAGGTACCAGAAAATTTGCAGGATTGTTAAACATATCAACCAAATCTGTTGGCCCAAAAAAATCTACAACCGCCTTTATTTTTACAGGTGTATTGTATTTATAAGCATATAAGCAAGATAAATGACCACCTGCACTGGCGCCTAGTAAAACAAATTTGTCGCTGATGCCATATTCACTTCTTTTGGAATAAATGAATTCGATTGCTTTTTTTACATCCATTTCCTGTGTGGGAAAAAGATTGGGTGCACCGGTTGCTAATCGGTAATTAATATTAAAAACTGCCCAATCAGGCATTCTTTTCTTTAAAGTATCTACATAAGGCGTCATTTCGGTTTTATCTCCGCCCGACCATCCGCCACCATGTATATAAATAATTACTTTGGTAGTTGTGGTTTTTCTTCCTGCCGGCAAATAAGCATCATAGGTTTGTTTTGGGTCTGTGCCATAAGCTACATTCAATTCTGTTTTACTGGGCTCGGGTGGGGGTGGGGGAGGTGTTTCATCATTGTCTTTTTGACAAGCCGCAAACAAAAAGGAAGTACATAGAATTAAAAACAGTTTTTGCATAAGGTCAATTTAATTGGCAATATTGAAAATTATAATTCAGATACAAATTAACGGATTAAAAGTTAGGAATATTGCCGTTGAAAACTAGTTCAAAAATCATTTGGCGGACAAATTTCTCACTGCTATCTTTGCCGCCCGTTCATAAAAGGGTAACGGCCCGTTCGTCTAAGGGCTAGGACACCACCCTTTCACGGTGGTGATACGGGTTCGAATCCCGTACGGGCTACAAAGCTTTTCAGCATTCGCTGAGAGGCTTTTTTATTTTGAGCCGTTGCAGATTTATCTGCATAAGGTGAAAAATAAAAAAGCCGGGCAGCCGCGAGAGCGGATGCAGAGGCTTTGTGTAAATCAAATGCGATGGGGGCATGTTTTTTTATTTTCATTACTTTTTGTCTAAATTGTTCAATTGAATAAGTGAATATTTTCTATTCTATTTACAACCTAAGACAACAATCCATGCTTATTTAGTTTCCACCCCAAAAATCAACTCCCTTTTACCCGCCACACTTTCATTACCTTTGCACTCTCAATTTATTTTAAACGTTAAATACCTGTCTAAAATGAGTACTGTAAAAGTTGCCATCAATGGTTTTGGCCGCATTGGCCGCCTGGTTTATCGCCAGATTTATAAAATGGAAGGAATTGATGTAGTGGCTGTCAATGACCTTACCAGTCCCAAAGTTTTAGCCCACTTGTTGAAGTACGATAGTGCACAAGGTCGCTTTGATGCAGAAGTAAAAGCTACAGAAAACTCTGTAGTGGTAAATGGTGATGATATAAAAGTATATGCACAAAAAAATCCGGCCGATATACCCTGGAAAGCACATGATGTAGATGTAGTACTGGAATGTACCGGATTCTTTACAGATAAGGATAAAGCTGCAGCACATATTACTGCGGGAGCCAAAAGAGTAGTCATTTCGGCACCGGCAACGGGAGATTTGAAAACCATTGTATTCAATGTAAATCATCAATTGCTGGATGGCACTGAAACTATTATTTCCTGTGCTTCTTGCACTACCAACTGTCTGGCTCCTATGGCACAAGTGTTAGATGAAAAATACGGCATTGTAACCGGGTTAATGAGCACCATACATGCTTATACCAATGATCAAAATACATTAGATGCTCCGCACCCTAAAGGAGATTTGCGCAGAGCAAGAGCCGCTGCTGCAAATATTGTTCCCAATAGTACCGGTGCTGCAAAAGCAATCGGATTGGTATTGCCTAATCTCAAGGGTAAATTAGATGGCGGCGCACAACGTGTACCTACCATTACCGGAAGTTTGACAGAATTATATTCTATTTTAAATAAAACCGTAACCGTTGAAGAAATCAATGCAGCCATGAAAGCCGCCAGCAACGAAAGTTTTGGCTATACCGAGGATGAAATTGTGAGCAGTGATATTATTGGTATTCATTACGGTTCATTGTTTGATGCTACACAAACCAAGGTGCAAACTATGGGAGATAAGCAATTGGTAAAAACCGTTAGCTGGTACGATAATGAGATGAGCTATGTAAGCCAATTAGTGCGTACCGTCCATTATTTCGCTAAACTTATCAGCAAATAATAATCCTGAAATAATAATTTTGCCCCGCAACTGCATACTTGCAATACGGGGCATTTTAGTTTAAAACATTTGAAACTAAAAATTATTTATGTCAAAATTTTCAGCTTATAATTTCAGCAATCAAAGAGCATTGATAAGGGTTGACTTTAACGTTCCGCTGAATGAAAAATTTGAAATTACTGATGATACCCGAATGAGGGCTGCTGTACCCACCATCAAAAAAATTATTGCCGATGGAGGCAAAGTAATTCTGATGAGTCATTTGGGGAGGCCCAAAGACGGACCATCCGAAAAATATTCTCTTAAACACCTGGTTCCGCATTTGAGCGAGTTGTTGGGCGGAACAAAAGTTTTTTTTGCAAATGACTGTATCGGTGAGCAGGCATTTCTTACCGAAAATATGTTGCGAAAAGGTGAAGTGTTGCTTTTAGAAAATCTTCGCTTTTATAATGAAGAAGAAAAAGGCGATGAAAAGTTTGCAGAAAAACTTTCCAAACTGGGCGATGTGTGGGTAAATGATGCTTTTGGTACTGCACACCGGGCTCATGCTTCTACTGCCATAATTGCAAAATTTTTCCCTGCAGAAAAAAGAATGTTTGGCTTGTTGATGGAGGGCGAAGTGGCAAGCGCTGAGAAAGTATTGCATCAATCAGAAAAACCCTTTACTGCCATTATAGGTGGTGCCAAAGTGAGCGATAAAATATTAATCATTGAAAATCTTCTTGAGAAGGCAACCGATATTATCATAGGTGGGGGCATGGCATATACTTTTATAAAAGCAAAAGGCGGAGAAATCGGAAATTCATTATGCGAAACCGACCGAATAGATACTGCATTAGAAATATTGGGAAAAGCTGCTGCTAAAAATGTAAATATACATTTACCTGTAGATTCTATTGTTGCCGACAAATTTGCTGCTGATGCTCAAACAGCAACAACGCCAAGCAATCATATTCCTGCAGGTTGGATGGGTTTAGACATCGGAAAAGATGCTGAGGCGCAGTTTGCGGAAGTAATTAAAAATTCAAAAACCATTTTATGGAATGGTCCAATGGGTGTTTTTGAAATGCCAGCATTTCAAAACGGCACCAAAATGATAGCAACAGCTGTAGCTGCAGCTACACAGCAAGGTTCTTTTTCATTGGTAGGTGGTGGCGATTCTGTTGCGGCTGTAAACCAATTTGGCTTTGCCGATAAAGTAAGCTATGTATCCACCGGAGGCGGTGCTATGCTGGAGTATTTTGAAGGAAAAACTTTGCCCGGTATTGCTGCTGTACAGTCTTGATTTTTTTATTAATTTTATTTCCAAACCTTTAATTATGAAAAAATTATTTGCGTCTATCGTAGTGTTTACCACAACAGTCATTGCTGTTGATGCTCAAAAAATTATTCCAATTGAACACAATGGAAAAAAATATGAAGTATTGGATATGACCGCTAAGGGAAAAATTACCTGGGGTGGTTATAATGAAGAAGTAACTGCAAATGCCGCCAAGAGTGAATCTAATGGTGCTACAAATACTGCTGCTATCGTAGCTTTTGTAGGCAATAATTCCGGGTTTGAAGGAAAACCCTATGCTGCAAAACTTTGTAAAGAATCAAAAGCCGGCGGCAAAGAAGATTGGTACTTGCCTTCAAAAGACGAATCGGATGCGATTTATGCGTTTAAAGATAAATTTAATGTAGAAGAAAGAGGAACTATCTGGACTTCAACAGAAGCCAATGCCACACAGGCAGTATCAAAATACTGGTACACAGGTGCTTTTTATAATGTACAGAAAGTTGACGAATATCATTTCGTTTGCATTCGCAAAGTGGAATAAGCTATTTTAAATGGTTGACATTCGATATATGAAAGGATAGATTTTTTGTTCTCGAATTGATTTGCCGTTTTCTTTTTTCTATTCACCGAAAAAACAAATTCTTTCAGCTTACTAATTCTTAATTTTATTACTTCATCAAAACTTGAAAAAATGAAAGGAACCCGTAATCTTACTTTATTAATTGTTGGTGCAGTCGTACTCATCTTTTTTGTATGGGGTTGCAATGGTTACAATAAGTTAGTGACCGGCTCACAGTCAGTAAAGAAAGCCTGGAGCAATGTTGAAACCAATTATCAGCGTAGAACTGATTTATACAGCAGCGTAGTTAAAACCGTTGAGGCCTCAGCCAATTTTGAAAAATCTTTGCTTAAGGATGTGATAGAAGCCAGAGCCAAGTTGGGTCAGGTTACTGTTAATGTGGACGATCAGGCAAGCATGGATAAATTTCAGCAGGCTCAGGGGCAAATGAGAGGTGCATTCTCAAATCTGATGGGATATGTAGAAAACTATCCTGATATTAAATCAACCAAAGCGTTTCAGGATTTTCAGGCACAAATTGAGGGCACCGAAAACAGAATCAATGTAGCCCGTCAGGATTTTAATAAGGTGGTAGAATCCTATAATTTGAATGTAAAACGCTTCCCAAACAATATGATTGCTGGGATTTTTGGATTTTCTGAAAAAGCATTTTACAAATCAGACCCCGGATCAGAAAAGAACCCGGACATCCAGTTTAATATTAAGTAACATAATTTCAAACTGATGTTTAATCTGTTCAGAAAGAAAAATAAATTCTTTACTGATGAAGAGCACCATGCCTTTGTCAAGGCTATTCGCCATGCTGAGAAAATGACCAGTGGCGAAATCAGATTATACATTGAGTCAAAATGCAAAAAGACAGATCCGCTTACCCGTGCTGCCAGAATTTTTTACAAACTGAAAATGCAAAAAACTGAGCATCGCAACGGGGTGCTTATTTATGTAGCTACAACAGATAAAAAACTGGCCATTTTTGGCGATGAGGGAATTTTTAAGGCCGCCGGTGAAGCATATTGGAATGATGCTGTAAATGAAATAATGGACAAGTTCAGTGTTGCTAAATTTTCTGAAGGAATCATAAACTGTATTATTCAACTGGGCGAAACATTGCATAAAAATTTCCCATACAACCGGGAGGTTGATAAAAATGAACTCCCCGATGAAATCGTGCTTGGCAGGTAATACAATGAAAAAATTTTTTTCCATATTCTTTATTTTCTGGGCTTTCGCTGCACAATCGCAAATTGATACAGTGGTGCCGCCCAAGCCTGCTATTCCCCGGCTGGTAAATGATTTTACGAATACATTATCGCAGGAAGAAATAAATGCACTGGAAAATAAACTAGTAGCTTATGATGATACCAGCTCCAATCAAATTGCAGTTGTGATCATTTCATCAACCGGCAATTATTCTGTAGAAGAAGTGGCGCTGCAAATACTGCGTAGATGGGGCGTGGGAAATAAAGGAAACAATAATGGCGTAGTGTTGTTGGTAGCCAAAGATGACCGGCGGGTAAGAATAGAAACCGGCTATGGTCTTGAAGGGGCCATACCCGATATTACGGCAAAAAGCATCATTGATAATTTTATTACGCCTCGTTTTAAAGAAGGTAATTTTTATCAAGGGATTGATGATGGAACCAATGAAATCATCAAAGCGGCCGCAGGTGAGTATAAAGCTCCAAAAGGATATAAGAACCGAAATAAAGACAACTCAGGTCTTATTGGCGCAATTATTCTTATACTCATCATTATAATTATTTTGGGAGGAATTTTTCCCGGCGCAGGTGGCACTTATGTTTCCCGTGGTGGCTTTGGCGGTTGG
>JAKIZK010000063.1 GCA_022708055.1 Bacteroidota bacterium | reverse complement strand
GAAGCAGTTCGTTTAAGACCCAAAAACTCAAATGGATGGGAGGCGCTGATCCGTTGTGTATTTTATGTAGGATACTTTGAAGAAGCAATTGAACAAGTAGATGCGGCATTGGCCATTACAGAAGGCAAACCCATTTTCAAATATTATAAAGCAGCAATATTATTTTCACTTGGAAAATCAAAAGAAGCCCTGCTACAACTGGAAGATGCTATTATCATTGCACCTCGCCTGGTGAAACAGTTTGTAGAACTGTACCCGGCTATCCTGCAAAATCAACAAGTGGTGGACTGCATTGCGAAGCATAAAAAAAGCAAACGGAAATAACCGGATTTCAAATACGAGCCTGCTCAGTTTCCGGCTGCCCATTCTTCCCTATTTTTGCACATTCTATAAACTATTTGACTATCCAAAAACATAAGTATGTCATTCAATTTCAATTTAACTCAAATACCCGATCGTAAAACGAAACCCAGAAAATCAGGAATTACCATGGTGATGGATAAGGGACTAAGCGTAGAAGAAGCCGGTAACTTTATGAGCGCCTCAGGTCCACATGTTGATATTGTAAAATTAGGATTCGGTACTTCTTTTGTAACCCCAAATCTTAAAAAGAAACTGGAGATTTATCGCTCCAATGATATCCCTGTTTATTTTGGCGGCACATTGTTTGAAGCATTTTTAATCCGCAACCAGTTTGAAGATTATATAAATACCTGCCGCGATTTTGGAATCAGTTATATGGAAGTAAGTGATGGCTCCATTACCATACCTCATGCCGAAAAATGCGGCTACATAGAAAAATTGACCAAGTACGGCACTGTACTTAGTGAAGTAGGAAGTAAAGATGCTACTCATATTATTCCTCCTTACAAATGGATTGAACTTATGAAAGCGGAGCTGGAAGCCGGATCCAGCTATGTGATTGCCGAAGCAAGAGAGGCAGGCAATGTAGGTATCTATCGTGGTAGTGGTGAAGTAAGAGAAGGACTGGTACAGGAAATTCTTACACAAATACCCGGCGAAAAAATTGTGTGGGAAGCACCACAAAAAGCACAACAACTTTATTTTATTGAATTGCTGGGATGCAATGTAAACCTGGGAAATATTGCCCCTACCGAAGTAATATCGCTGGAAGCAATGCGCATTGGACTACGTGGCGATACTTTTAATCTTTATTTGAATAAGCAAGAGAATGGCTGATATTGTTTTTTTTCAATCGACACCACTAAGGACTTTTGGACTTATTGGCTATCCACTCTCCCATTCTTTTTCGGAAAAATATTTTACTGAAAAATTTTCCCGGGAGCAAATCAATGATTGCCGGTACGAACTGTACCCAATTCGTTCTGTGGATGAAGTAAAGCAACTCATCCGTTCTTTTCCTCATTTGAAAGGTTTAAATGTTACCATACCCTACAAACAACAAATTATCAAACTGCTTACTGATGCTTCAGAAATACCAGAAGGCATCAGAGCTTGTAACTGTATTAAAATTGAAGGCAAAATCTTAATTGGATACAATACTGATTGTATTGGATTTGAAAAAAGTTTTACCCCATTACTTCAACCACATCACAAAAAAGCATTGGTACTGGGTACAGGCGGTGCAGCTGCAGCCGTAGTATATGTTTTAAAAAAACTGGGAATAAATTTTACATCAGTGAGTCGTTCGCCTCTACAATCCTCGGTAATAAAATATTCCGATCTCAATGAAAAAAAATTAAAGGAATACAACATTATCATCAATACTACTCCTTTGGGCATGTATCCACAAACGGATAGCTGTCCTCCTCTTCCTTATCAAGCTATTACCGAAAAATTTCTTTTATACGATTTGGTGTACAACCCGGCGCAAACACTGTTTCTTTCTAAAGGCGCAGCAAAAGGCGCTGCTATTAAAAACGGTGAAGAAATGTTGATACTTCAAGCTGAAGAAAGCTGGAAAATATGGAACTCTTAATTTTTTTTGGGTTATAAATAATAAACCCGGCAGCTATTGCTTCCGGGTCTTTGTTGCGAAGGGAGGGATCGAACCTCCGACCTACGGGTTATGAGCCCGTCGAGCTACCGCTGCTCTACTTCGCGATGTGGGCGCAAAGATACGGGTAAGTATGAAAGCAGCCAAAGAAAACGTCCTGTATTGTGCAAATACAGGACGAATGATTTTTATTACTCTCAAGTCTATGAGCGACTTCTGGATACGCTTCCAGATCCGCTTGTTTTTATTTTGATAAGATCGCCATCACCCTTATAACGAATATCACTGGTACCACTGGCCTCGGCAGTAAGTTCCCTGTTTACAGTTATTTTTATATCGCTGGCACCACTGGCTTTTGCATTACAGGTTTCCGACTCTAGATTATATCCTTTAAAACTACTGGCACCACTGACTTCTATATCCAGGCTACCTGCTTTTCCGGAAAGAGCAATATCGGAGGCTCCACTTACATCTGTTGTAAGTGAACCAATATTAATTTTTCCTTTTAAATCACTGGCGCCAGATTGTCTGATGGAGAGTTTTTCAACTGAAATAGTATTGGTAAAAAAAACATCACATGCACCGCTGACAGTAAGCTGATCAATATTTTTAAATGAGATATACGCTTTCAATGCCCTCTTTTCTCCACCCCATTGTACTCCTTTGCTATCGTATCGTATATATAAAATACCGTCCATTACTTCTACTTTAATTCGATCTTTAAAGTTTTTATCTGCAGCACTTACTGCTACGGCCTCATCATTGCTTTGATTAATGTAAACATCAAAAGCATTGGAAACATTGATGCCATGAAAATTTTTTGCTAACCGTAATTCTGCATTGGGGTCATTTATCTGCTGCGCTGCAAGTACAGAAAAAATAAAAACGGAAATCAGAAAACTGAAAAATTTTTTCATAAAAAAACTGTTTTAAACTTGTTAAGCGATTTGTTGAATTGGCTTCCCCTTACAAACTCTTAAATAATACGACTTCAAACCCTAAATGTTACACGATCTTAAAATTAATCTTTACTTTTGCCAAAGTTCTTTGCCTTTGACAGCCAAAGGCAATTAATTCACAGTGTTTCCGGGGTGTTTCTGATGATTATTGTCAGAATCTGAGATTATACCCGTAGAACCTGCCAGGGTAATGCCTGCGAAGGGAGTGCCGTTCAATCGGCTGTTTTTCATCTTTCATTCAGCATTTCCCTCTTATTTTTTAACCGGGCATATAGCCTGAAAATTTTAAAAAAATGAAGAGGATATTTTTTGAAATGATTTGCTTACTGATGCCTTACATGCTTTCTGCACAAAATCAGCAGCAAACTGTTGATAGTTTTTATCAGTTGAGCCCGATTGAAATTCGTTCTGTCAGAGCGGCAGATTTAGCCCCTTTTACCAAAACAAACATCAGAAAAAAGGAAATTGAGAAAATGAATCTGGGCCAAGATATTCCATTCCTGTTAAATCAAACACCGGGAGTTGTTATCAATTCCGATGCAGGAAATGGTATCGGCTATACCGGCATTCGCATCAGAGGTACTGATGCTTCACGCATTAATATTACATTGAACGGTATTCCATTTAATGATGCGGAAAGTCAGGGTAGTTTTTTTGTTGACCTTCCCGATTTTTCATCTTCAACAGGAAGCATTCAGGTACAAAGAGGTGTGGGTACTTCGTCAAATGGTGCAGGTGCTTTTGGAGCCAGTATCAACCTAAGTACAAATGAAATAAATAAAGTAGCCTATGCTGAACTAAATAACAGCTCTGGCTCATTCAATAGCTGGAAAAATACACTGAAAGCAGGAACGGGCTTGCTTGATAATCACTTCACAGCAGATATGCGCCTTTCCTCCATCACCAGCGATGGATATATTGACAGGGCTTTCAGCAAATTAAAATCATTGCAATTTTCAATGGCCTATATCAATCGCAAAAATTCTTTGAGGCTCAATATATTTTCCGGAAACGAAAAAACATATCAGGCCTGGAATGGCATAACAGAAGCCGACCTGAAAGCGGGAAAGAGAAAAACAAACTATGCCGGCACAGAAAAAACGGGAGAACCCTACAACAACGAGATTGACAAATACGAACAAAATCACTACCAACTTTTTTTCACGCATCAGTTTAGTAAGCGTGTTCATTTCAATATTAGTTTGTTTAAAGTTGATGGTCGTGGTTATTACGAACAATTTAAAGCAGATCAGTCATACGCAAAATACGGGCTGCCTGATGTAGTTACCAGTATCGGAACTGTAACCCACACTGACATGGTGCGCAGGCTATGGCTTGATAATACATTTTTTGGAAATGTTTTTTCTCTTCAATACAAAAACAAAAAAGTAGAAGCTAATCTTGGCGGTAGTATTTCAAGATACAATGGGCTACACTTTGGCAAATTAATATGGGCCGCACAAGGGCTTACGGGTTTAAAAAAATGGTATGATCTAAATGCGCATAAAACAGACGCAAATATCTATTTGAAGCAACAGATAAATATTGCTGCAAACTGGTTTGGCTTTTTGGATTTACAGTACAGAACAGTTCATTATGATATAAATGGATTTAGAAATAATCCCGCATTACAAGTCAAAAATGATTATCACTTTTTTAATCCCAAAGCAGGCATCAGCTTTGTTCATAAAAATTGGAAAGGCTATCTCTCTTTTGGAATTGCGCAAAAAGAACCTAACAGAGATGATTTTGAAACCGGGCTAACGCAACAGCCAGTCTCCGAGAAATTGTATGACACTGAGTTAGGAATAGAAAGAAAAGAAAGTAAATACAACTGGGCCACCACTTTTTATTTTATGCAATACAAAAACCAGCTGGTACTTACCGGAAGGATAAATGACGTGGGAGCATATACAAGAACCAACATAATGCAAAGCTATCGTACAGGTATCGAGTTGCAGGGAGGCTATCAGCTAACAAAAAGAATATCTGCTACAGCCAATATTGCATTGAGCAGCAATAAACTCAAAAATTTTTCGGAATACATTGATGATTATGATAATGGTGGACAAAAAATAAACCACTATCCCGTTTCTACACTTTCCTTCTCTCCAGGTGTTGTAGGTGGTGCAAGTTTCCATTTTGTTCCCTTCAGCAATTTTGAAATTGCACTCATCAGTAAATTCGTATCTATTAAAAACCAGTTGGACAAAAGAAATCAAATTCATATTGAAGCTGAACAATGTTTTTAATGCCCAATATGAGCCAAACGGATACACATATAATTTTATTTACAACCAGCAACTTGTTGTAAATAATTATTATTTCCCCATGGCCGGAACTAATTTAATGTTCGGAGTAAATATTAAACTTTAAATGGAAGGCCTGACACTATTTTGATGCTGCAAATTTTTCCTGCCAAGCCTGTATGCCGCCAGTTACATTAACCGTATTGGTAAAACCCAGTGTATCTAAAAACATACAGGCCATCATACTGCGTTGTCCGCTTCGGCAATGCACAATTACTTCTTCTTCTTTTAAATCATCCAACTCTTCGGTTTGCATCGTCTGAATTTTTCCGAGTGGCACCAGTTTGCCTCCAATGTTAAATTCAGCATATTCATTCGGTTCCCGGCAATCTATCAAATTGATTTTTTCGCCTGCATCCAAACGGGCTTTTAATTCTTCAACGGTAATGTTCTTCATGTTGGTTTATTAAAGGTGATCAGCATTATCTAAACTGTCTTTGCGGGCAGGTTTATTCAATTGCAAACGTACATCAATGGTTTGACCACTGCGAATATGATTCAGGTTTTTATCTTCATCATATCTTTCAGGATTTTGCCAATAAATCCATGCACTGCAAGTATCTGTTACATCGGGATCAAGTACAATGGCTCCTACCAATACACCGCTGCCTTCCAGTTTCTTTTTCATATCACAAAACTGCATACCAATGACAGATGGTACTGCAAACTCCTTATTACCTACGCCATCGCCTAAAACCAAAGACACAACACTTCCTTTTCTGATTTTTGTTCCCGGAGCAATGACTTGCCCGTTATAGATTTGTTTGCGAACAATATTTTTTGCAAAATCAGGTTCAAAAGTTGTATCTCCCACTTTCAGTCCCAGGTTGCCCAATACCATTTCTGCATTTCGGAAACTATAATTCAGGAGATTAGGCATTTCAATTAAAGGTGGTTCAAACCGATTTACAATTAATATAATTTCTCTGTTGGCCTTTACAATTTCATCAGCTTCAGGCATTTGCTTTATGACAGACATAGGCGGCAATGTGTCCACATAAACCGAATCCTGTATAGTTACATCAAAGCCGGCTTTCTTTAATAATTTAATTGCTTCATCATACTTTTTTCCTGTAACTGCGGGAACGGTTGCAGATTTTCCATGGCGGGTAAGGCATTTAAGTGACAGTAGAAATAAAAAGAATATAGCCAGCGCTAATATAATTCCTGCCAGAATATTGAGCCATAAAGGCCGGTGCGTTAAAAATTTAAACACTGAATATTGCTTTGTTATAAAATTGGTTTGTATAATATTTCTTCCAGCAACCTGGTATAAAAATCTTTTAAAGTCCAACCCATAGCCCTTACTTGCTGAGGCACAATGCTTACCTCAGATTGACCGGGTATGGTATTTATTTCCAACATAAACGGCTTGTTTGTCTGGTCATTATATATAAAGTCGATTCTCACCACGCCGCTACAGTTAAATACCTGATAAATTTTGCGGGCAGCTTCTCTCAGCTTATTCGCCATTTCTTCATTGATATTTGCCGGTGTAGTTTCAGATGATTTTCCCTGATATTTTGCTTCAAAATCAAAAAAAGGCATATCAGCATTTGCACTTACTTCAGTGATCGGCAATACAACTATTTCATTTTTTACACGAAACACACCTACCGTAAACTCACGGCCACTGATGAACTCTTCAACCAACACTTCGTCATCCTCTTGAAAAGCTTTTATCATTGCCGCATCAAGATCGGCAGCCGGATTGTTTACTTTACTCATTCCAATACTGGATCCGCCATTATTTGCCTTTACAAATAAAGGTGGACGCAAATGACTAACTGCAAGCTGATGGTTTTGACCGTCATTTTTATAAAACAGAACTGATTTGGCAACATCAATGCCTGCAAAAGCAGCCGCGGCAACGGTATTTCTCTTATTAAAAGTAAGTGCGGCTACCGCAGCATTACACCCTGTGTAGGGAATACCCAACATATCAAAATAGCCTTGCAGTTTTCCATCTTCCCCCGGTGTACCATGCATACCAATAAATACAGCATCAAATTTTACCTGATGGTTATCAATTTGCAAGGAAAAATCATTTTTATCAATTTCAATTTTTCTGCCATCAGCCAATACATGATGCCAGTCTTCTTTGTTGATATCAATTTTATATACATTGAACAGGCTTCTGTCCAAATTATTATCAATTGTAACAGCACTTTTATATGAGATTACCGCTTCGCCGGAGAATCCTCCTGTAATTAGAGCCAGATTTTTCTTCATGAAATAATCTAAATGTGGTTTTGAGATACAAATATTGCGGAAAAAATTTGTTGCCCGAAATTTCAAACGCTAAAAATTCCTTTAATCAAGGCTGCCCCACTCCTTCATTGCCGCTGTCAAGCACTACTTTCCAGCCGCCCATCTTCTGTCGCTTCCAAATGGAGATATATGTTCCCCTGGTGGCACTATCTGCATTCCATTTTTTGGGATACGAGGTCCAGGTACCATAAGTGTAACCTATATCGCCCGATTTTGAGATGATTACATTTTGCGGCACCCAGGTCAGTATATAACCCGAATCATCGGTACCGCTTATAAAGCGACGGGCATCTTTACCTTCCAATGGAAAACGACCCGGCCTCAACAAAACTGCAGAAGAATCCATATATTCAATAAATGCAGCAGCCATACCTTTCTGTTTTGAAATATTGGAAAAATCAATATCCGTTTGCTTTAATATCTTTTTTTCCTTTTCCACATTTATTTTATCGCGGGTGCAGGAATAAAATAATATCGGAAGCAAAAAATAAAATAAAAATTTCATCTGGTATATTTTGCAGGTAAAAGATTTGAATTAAATAAGAAAGGTGAAGGCCGTTTCTCCTTCACCTTTTTACGACGGGAAATATCACCCGCCTCTAAGTGAGCAGCCGAAGCTGCTATATCAATATATGCTCTAAGTTAAAGCAACTTTTCACCACATCCCAATTTACCGGGATGAACTTATGCACATGATTAAAATCAAATATGCAATCTGCCTTTTTTATCCATTAACTGATCTACTGTTTCCTGATACATTTCATCGGGTACACAGCAGTCAACAGGGCATACTGCAGCGCATTGAGGTTCCTCATGAAAACCCTGACATTCCGTGCATTTATTCGGAACAATATAATAAATGTCGGTAGCAATGGGGGCGTTCTTTTGGTCGGCATCCATTACAGAGCCATCCATAAGGGTAAAACTTCCCTTTACAGTAGTGCCATCGGCCAAAGCCCACTCTACACCACCTTCATAAATAGCATTGTTGGGACACTCGGGCTCGCAGGCACCGCAGTTAATACATTCTTCGGTAATCTTAATTGCCATATAAATTGATTTAACAGGTTGACAGTTACATTTGCAATGCAAAAAGCATTCTTCAGAACAAATATAATTTACAGGAATGAATTTACAATATCGGATTGATTTATTATCAAGATTGGGCGAATATATGTTGTCGGCAGACGAAAAATGGCAACAAATAAAAGAAAAAGCCTCCTACGAAAATGGCTGGTTTACTCCTGAGTTTACTGCATTATCCATTTCAAACATTGCTACACAATATTTATCAAAACAAAAACTGACGGAATGGGCAGCGCCCTATTTTTCTACAAAAACTATGTCCCATCCACTGCAAGTAGGGGTAATCATGGCCGGCAATATTCCTTTGGTTGGCTTTCACGATTTTTTGAGTGTATTTCTCAGTGGTCATAAAATGTTGATCAAACCTTCTTCAAAAGATTCAGTGCTTATTAAACATCTGGCTAAAAAACTGTGCGAATGGGAGCCGGCTGTAAACTCACAAATTCAATTTGCAGAAATATTGAAAGGCTGTGATGCTTATATAGCTACAGGCAGCAACAACTCTTCCAGATATTTTGAATACTACTTTGGAAAATATCCGCACATCATCCGGCGGAATAAAACATCTATTGCCATACTAGATGGAACAGAAACAAAATCTGGATTTGATTTACTTGCCGATGATGTGTTTCAATATTTTGGGCTAGGCTGTCGCAATGTAACAAAGCTGATGGTGAACGAAGGGTTTGACTTTGTTTCCTTATTAGATGCCTTCAAGAAATATGAACACCTGGCCGATCATCATAAATACAAAAACAATTACGATTATAACCTGGCATTGCATATACTTAATAAAAAATATTATATGACGAATGGAGCCATCCTGCTAATAGAAGATAATGCCGTGTTTTCTCCTATCAGTCAGTTGCACTACGAATTTTATTCAGACACTGCGTCTTTACATGAAAAACTAAAAAGAGATGCTGAACATATACAGGCTATAACCGGCAAAAACAATATTCCCTTTGGACAGGTACAATGCCCCGGCCTAAGCGACTATGCAGACGGCATCAACACCCTTCAGTTTCTGGCTGCTTTGTAATTCTTAGAAAAACAATTGAAGTAAAGAACTAAGATTCAATCTGCTTTTTCATTTATCAAAACGATATTATCTTTACTGGCTATGAAGTACGAAAGTCATGGTAAATGATTTGTTAAACTCAATTAGCGGTTGATTTTAATAATAGGTCTTTCGTTACTTTGTATCAGAAACAATAAAAAATTATTCTATAAAATGAATACTACAATGAAATGGAAACAATTAATGCTGATCGTTGCTGTAAGTGCTGTATCAGCTATTGGCAGTGTACTTGTGTATAGTAAAATAACACAAAAAAAATCGGCATACTCAATACAAAACGGTGAAACAAAAATTCCAGCGAACTATGCCGGATTTAACGAAAATGGTTTTAATGCAGGCGAACCCATTGACTTTACAAAAGCAGCAAATGCTTCCGTACCGGCTGTTGTGCATATCAAAACAAAAATTGCCGCTAAGAAAGTAAGCAATCAACTTCCCCGCAGCAATGGAAACAATCCGCTGGATGATATGATACAACGTTTTTTTGGTGATGAAATGTGGGGCCCCATGATGCAGCCTGAACAAAGAGCTTCTGGTACAGGTGCTATCATAAGTGAGGATGGGTATATTGTAACAAACAATCACGTAGTATCGGACGGCGGTAGTGGTGTGGCCGATGAAATAACCGTTACGTTAAACAATAAGAAAACTTATAAAGCTAAAGTGATAGGCAAAGATGCCAGTACAGATTTAGCCGTCATCAAGATTGACGCTAATAATCTTCCGTTTCTTTTATATGGAAATTCAGACAATGTAAAACTGGGACAATGGGCTTTGGCCATAGGTTATCCACTATCGTTGGAAACAACTGTAACAGCCGGCATCATCAGTGCAAAAGGCCGAAATATTGGTATCAACAGTAAACAAAGCCAGACACCAATAGAATCGTTTATACAAACGGATGCTGCGGTAAATCAAGGCAATAGTGGCGGCCCGTTGATCAATACCGATGGACAGATTATTGGAATTAATTCCGCCATCTATGCACCCAATGGTACTTATGCAGGTTATTCATTTGCAATACCTGTGAATCTTGTAAAAAAAGTAGTAAACGATTTAATAAAATTTGGAGATGTAAAACGTCCCTATCTGGGTGTATCGGTTGATCAGGATAAATTTGATGCCGGAGATGGTGCCCATATTGGTGGCGTAGCAAAAGATGGTGCAGCAGCAGGCATTGGATTAAAAAGCGGTGATGTAATTACTAAAATAAATGATGTACCCATCAGCTCCTGGACAGAATTGCAGGCAACTGTATCATCCTATAATGCGGGCGATAAAATAAATATCACTTACAAAAGAGATGGAAAGGAAAATACAACAACCGCTACCCTATCTTCAAAAACCGGAACTTATGAAGCAGTAGCATCCAATGTGGGCGACAAACTGGGTGCCGAGCTTCAAACCATAAATAAAGCTGATGCACAGAAGTATGATATTGGCGGCGGTGTTTTAGTTAAAAAAATAAAAGCCGGCGGACCATTTAGTAAAACCAAAATGGAACCAAATTTTATCATTACCAGTGTAAATGGTTACGAAATAAACAGCGTAGATGAACTGGCACAAGCCATAAGACAAATGCGTGGCGAGAGTATTCAAATGGAAGGCATTTATCCCGGCTATACCGGTATTTACAGATATCCATTGGTACAAGACGAAGAATAATATTTATTATCAAATAATATTTATTTAAGCCATCCGATTAGGGTGGCTTAATTATTTCTGATAAATCAAAAACTCCCAACCTTGCATTTCAAAACTGCGTTCTGTTGTAAAATCATTGGGCGACCCCGAGAATACATTTTTAAATATGCCTTTTACATTTTCATCTAAAATTTCAAAATGCAAATCGGATTGCCCCGACATATTTATTACAACCAAAACTTCATTGGCGCCATTTCTTCTCATATAAGCCAGCACCCTTTCCGGCTCGCTGGTTTTTAAAATATAGGTGTGTGTCGCAGTATCACCAGCCCTTAATGCCGGATTTTGCGCATGAAGATTAAGCATCGTTTTATAAAATGGAGCCATCTCATAAGTGCCGGTCCATTCTATATTGTCTTTATCAAAAAACTTCAAACGCTTTTTATTGGGCAACTCCTGCCCCGAATATATTAATGGAATACCATTCCAAGTGCAGCTAAATGCCGCCAATGCTTTTGCGGTATCACCATATTTTTCATACTCCGATCCATTCCAACTGTTTTCATCATGATTGCTGGTAAACCAAATACGCATCGTACTATCGCCTATGTCATCATATTTTTTTAATAAGTCCAACAAAGAGTCAAGCGGTTGCTTTTGTTTATAGAACGCTTCAGTTTTATGCATCCATGCCCAGGTGTAACTGGCATCAAATGCTTCACTATACTCAGGGTTTTCCAACTCGTCAAACTCGCCCAGCCAGAAAAGCGGTTTCACAGCATCCAATGTTGCTCTTGCTTCTTTCCAGAAATCAAGCTCGACCCAGGAAGCAAGATCACATCGAAAACCATCAATGCCTGCTTCTTTTACCCAATACTGCATTGCCGCAATCATGGCTTTCTTCAATTCCGGATTTGAATAATCAAGCTCAATGATATCTTCCATTCCTGCAGGCGTTTTAAAATTATTAGTTTGTGTATCCTTCAAATAAAAATCCGGATGCTGTACTGTCCACACATGATCCCAGCCTGTATGATTGGCCACCCAATCAATAATCACCTTGAAACCTTGTTGATGAGCTTCTTTAACTAATTGCTTAAAATCGTCGAGTGTACCAAACTCAGGATTGATTGATGTATAATCGGAGCAGGCATAATAACTGCCTAATGTTCCTTTTCTATTCTTCTGAGAAATGGGCGTGATGGGCATTAGCCAAAGCGTATGCACACCCATATCTTTCAGTCTAGGTAGT
>JAKIZK010000062.1 GCA_022708055.1 Bacteroidota bacterium | reverse complement strand
CGGATCCATTTTTTATTTTGCTTCTGTATTTAATAATGACAATTCTGTTGTAAATGAAGTGTTGAAATTAATAAGACTATCAAACCGGAGATTTTGAGTTTTTATTTCCAGCAATGGAAATTTTTCTCTCCACCTGCCTTGTATGGTGGCTATTTTATCCAGAATGGCCTGCTGGCTGAAACGTTTTTCTTTTGCATTAAAATATGGATTACCGAAACCTAAATCAGTAAAGTAATCAGCATAGTTTATCATCATGTATAAATGGAAAAACTCAGTTATTACCCGGGGAATACTGTAAGAATATTGACAATAGGAAATGCCATATTCATTTATTTGAGTGGCGAAGAACGGATAATTATTGTCCACATACCATTTCATATTGGTATTGGCACCATTGATGGAGTCTGCAATCACTTTATATTGCTGTGGCGACACAATAGAAAAAGTATGTTTTGATTTTATTAAGCTATTCATGACCTCTTCCTTTGACAGGCTTTGCAATTTTTTAAATGCATCAACCATATCTTGGTTTTTTTCAATGGTTTGCCGTTCATCTTTTTTAAAATAAATGCCATTTATTTTTTCAAGATCAGAAAGCAATTTTCCTTCGGGAGCTATCAGAAAATCTATTCTGAATATTAATGCAAGCAGAAGGTAAGCATTTCCGCCTGAAAATTTATCTGCATCTACCGATGCTATGGTGTCTAATGTTTGTTGAATCCAGCTTTGAAAATATCGATATTTTACTTCTTTTTCTGCCAACGGAATGGCAGCAACATGCTCGTTATCCACAGCCTGCAGGCTTGAGAACTCTTGTACCAGCAAATCGTCCTGCTTGTCGGCCTTGGTAGCCAGTTCCTTTAATCCATAATATAGTTTACTGGGGCTTGCAGTATTGGTATCGCTATCAAAGCGCATACAAAGACGACCATCGTCAAGCGCAAAACGGGAATAATACAGACTGAAATTTGACTCCAGTAAACGGCGCATTACCGGAACTGATGGCTGCAACATGCCGGCCAGTGTTACTTCTGCCTTCAGTTCATCGCGGTTAAACATACCTTTTACAATTTTTGAACCCTGGAAAATCTCAAATTTTCCGGTTTCGTCATTTCTTTCGTATAAGGTATTTTGTTCGGCATCGTCTTTTAGATATTCAAAAAAGGCGTCCAGGCTTTCAAAGTACTTTTTTTCTTTAAAGAGATTATCGGCATCTGTCCAGCGGGCGGTTTGTGCCACCGATTTATTATTATCGGAATAGCGGCCAAAAACCACTGCAGATGCGGCCTCCGACTCGTTTTTTTTCTTAGATCTTCCAAAAAGTCTGTCGAGCATTTCTCAGGAATTTTATTAATGGAAGGGCAATATACAAAACAAGGAATTGGAACTTTGTTTTTCATAAAGTTTTCACTAAAGTCCCCCTTTTATTTATTTACAAAGTAATCCACCGGGGCAGGAGAACCTGTTGTGTGTAATCTAAAAATCAGTAGTTTCGCCACAAACCAATTGTAATGAAGTTTATAGCGTCATCGTCTTCACTGCTGAAACAACTGCAGCATATTTCCGGTGTTATAAATACCAACACCGTGCTTCCGATACTTGAGGATTTTTTGTTTGAAATTGAAAAGAACAAACTTACTGTTGTAGCTACCGACCTGGAAACCGTAATGCGGATACAGCTTGATATAGAAGCAAAAGACAGTGGCCGAGTGTGTATTCCTGCAAAAATTTTATTGGACTCGCTTAAAAATATACCCGAGCAGCCACTTACATTTAACATTGATAAAAACTTTGGAATAGAAATTACCAGTGATAATGGTAAGTATAAAGTGATGGGCGAAAATCCTGATAATTTTCCCAAAGAACCATCGGCAGATGATACTACTTCATTTACCATGACGGCCTCAGCACTTGTAAAAGCAATCAACGAAACCATATTTGCCACCAGCAACGATGACCTGCGACCTGCAATGACCGGTGTATTTTTTGAACTGGATAAAAAATATCTGCAATGTGTAGCCACCGACGCACATCGATTAGTGAGGTATAAGCGTACAGATGTAAAGTGTCCCAAGTCCGACACATTCATTGTACCACGCAAACCGCTCAATCTGGTAAAAAGTGCAATTCCTTCAAATGAAGACGAGGTAACGCTTAGTTATAACGACAATCATTTGTTTATAAAACACGGCTCTACGCAAATGAGTTGTAGATTAATAGATGCCCGCTTCCCCGATTATAAAGTAGTAATTCCTACGGACAATCCATATCGGCTTACATTGAACCGTGCCGATTTTCAAAGTGCCCTGCGCCGTGTAAGCATCTTTAGTAATAAAAGCACCAATCAAGTAGCATTGAGTATTACCGGCAGCGAACTGCAACTGGCGGCACAAGATGTGGATTTTAGCAATGAAGGAAACGAAAGAATGAATTGCCAATACAATGGCGAAGATTTGGTAATTGCTTTCAATGCCCGCTTTTTAATAGAAATGCTGGGTGCTACCGAAAGCAATGAGGTAAATGTAGAACTTTCTACACCTACAAAAGCAGGATTGATAAAGCCGGTAGATCAAGAAGACAATGAAGAATTGCTGATGCTGGTAATGCCCTTGATGCTGAATCAATAAAGAGAAAACTCTTTTATACAAAGCAGTCCGTTATTAAAATGTGACTGCTTTTTTATTTAGTAATTTTAATATAAACAGGCGCCACAACCCCCGGTTGAATATGTAATATGGATTTCATTATTATCAACAGATATCAAAATTATATTGACGCCAACATTGCAAAAGGAGTGCTGGAAGCAGCCGGTGTGGAAAGCTGGCTGCAGGATGAGTTTACCGTAACTATTGATCCCATACTTACCCATGCGGTAGGCGGTATAAAGCTACTGACACGAAAAGAAGATGCCGAAAAAGCTCTCACCATTTTACAACAATTAAAAGAAGAACAAAAATCCCGTTTGATTTGTCCGCGTTGTGGTTCGCATCAAATAGAGTTGGTAAGCACACCCAAGAAAACATCAAACTGGCTGAGTGTCATTACAGGTTTATTTGTGAACTATGCCGCACCTATTGACAAAGTGAATCATTGCTTTGACTGTGGCTTTGAATTTAAAACAAGTTCAATAGAAGCCGGCTAATAATATTTGTATAATAGTTGTAACTTTTGCGCTCAATCAATCATCATGTGGGATCAATTGCTTGAATATTTTGCCACGCTTGAAAAACGCCCGATTGACCGTATGGCTATTTTGGTGGGTGGGTTGCTTTTCTTCTGGATATTGGAAGGAGCCATTCCGCTATTGCCCATGCGGTACAAGAAAAATAAAATAAGACATGCGGCTGTCAACTTTGCATTTACGGTTATGCATCTTATCATTCACACGGCACTTGCTGTACTTATTGTATTATTGGCTGACTGGTGTGCTGCACAAAACTTTGGACTGGTGTATTGGTTTCATTCCGGAATTATTATGACAATTGTGATAGGTGTACTCGCACTTGATTTCAGTAGCTGGTTAGTACATTGGGTAATGCATAAAAACAAATGGCTCTGGCGTTTTCATCTTATCCATCATAGCGATACGAATGTAGATGTAACCACCGGCCTTCGCCATCACCCGGGCGATAGTATTTTAAGAGGCATATTTTTTTTGTTGTTGATTTTTGTTTCAGGAGCACCTATGTATGCTGTTATGATTTATCAAACCCTGGTTGTGGTTGCTACAGCATTTACACATGCCAACATCAACCTGCCGAAAGGTGTTGATAAGCTCATCAGCTATGTTTTTGTTTCGCCCAATATGCACAAAGTACACCATCACTGGAAGCAGCCATATACTGATAGTAACTATGGCGCAACATTTTCAATTTGGGACAGAATGTTTGGCACCTTTAAAAAATTGGATACTAAAGAAATTCGATACGGGCTCGATCGTTATTATCCCGCTGAAAAAGACGAAGACTTTATCAGGCTTTTGAAGGATCCATTTTTGCCAAATAAAGACCATAAATAAAAAACCAAAACCTGCAATTATGAAAATGCTATTTTTTGTTGCATTTATTTTTACAACCATTACCGGCAAAGCGCAGCCTTATGGCAATTATTTTGTAGCCGCAAAAACGGGCTTGAGCATGAGAGAAAAGCCCGAAATTGATTCAAAGGTACTTGACAAAATCCCTTATGGCACTAAAGTAACCACACTTGAAGAGCCGGGCAATTGGGTTTCTGTAACTACCGAAGGTATGATGGGCTACTGGAGAAAAGTAAAATACAATAATAAAACCGGATATATAGTTGATAATTATTTACTGCCCTGGGCACCACCTAAGCTAAGCAGTATAAAAGATTTGAAACAATATCTTGCACTGGCATCTCAACCATTTGGAGCCAAACTGGTAAGACGCTCAGGTGCTATGAATCAAATAGAAGAAGGCGGATGGGAGCTTAGCAAACAATTGTATAAGAATGGAAGCGAACGGCATCAGTTTCTGGCATACGAATACAACTCCGACACTTATTTTCTTCCTGACTTTAGTTTGCAACAGGGTTTTTTATTATTAAGACTGATACCGGAGTTTAAGATGGTGTTTGGCGAAAAAGATGAATTTCCAACGGCAAATAAAAAGATCACACGTGATGATAATGATTATGAAATAAAACTTTTCAAAACCGTGGATGAGCAGGAATATGGTGGACCCTTTACCATTGAAAAAATTAAAATTGAATTTACAGATGGGGCTACGTACATTTTTGAAATGTATATGCAGGACAACCAACTGGTAATTTTCTTTGGAGGAGGATTGTAATTGAAAATTTGAACTTTAATAAATTGATTTGAATAGGCAAAGGATGAAAAAGATTGCAATGATACCGGCACGATATGCAGCCACTCGTTTTCCGGGTAAGCTGATGCAGCTATTAAATGGCAAACCCGTAATCAGGCTTACTTATGAAAACACAGTAGCAACCGGCTTGTTTGATGAAGTGATAGTAGTAACGGATAGCGAAGAAATATTGACAGAAATAAATGCCTCGGGTGGTGTAGCAGTTATGAGCATCAACCGGCACGAGAGTGGAAGTGATCGGATAGCAGAAGCAGCAGCATCTATTGAAGCCGATATCATTGTAAACGTACAAGGCGACACCCCATTTGTAAAAAAAGCACCCCTTGAAAAATTACTGCAACAGTTTGATGAAGCATCCGTACAAGTAGCTTCTATGATGCAGGCCATTAGCAGTCTGGATGACATAATGGATCCCAATTTTGTAAAAGTAGCAGTAGATAAAAACAATAATTCACTTTTTTTCAGCCGATCGGTAATTCCTTATCCAAGAGACAGAAATTATCCGACGGTGTATTATGAACACATTGGTGTTTATGCGTTTCGAAAAAATGCATTACTTCGGTTTACACAATGGCCCATCACCCCACTTGAGGCGGCAGAAAAAATTGAATGTCTTCGATATCTGGAAAATGGTATTCCCCTGCGTATGGTACTGGTAGATTATATGGGCGTAGAAATAGATACACCCGAAGATTTGGACAGGGCCGCAAAACTTATCTGATTTTTTGCAAAGAATTTTGATTGATAAACGGCAACTTTGCAGCAATAAAAAATATTTGTTATGGCTTTTCGCAATTTCAAAATGGTAGGCTATGTTATTTATGGCCGTGGTTCATTTAATCAGTTAGATGAAATACTGGCTCCCCATCGCAAAGGAAATGCTCCTATGATTTTTTTAGTTGATCATTATTTTGAAGGAAAGCCATTGGCAAGCCATATTCCATTGAAGGGGAATGATAAAATCATATTTGCCGATGTTACTTACGAACCCAAAACTACTTATGTAGATGATTTAGCAAATAATCTTAAACAAGAGTTTGGAACGGTTAGCGGCATCATAGGTATTGGTGGCGGCAGCACCATGGATTTGGCAAAAGCTGTTTCATTAATGATGAACAACCCCGGCTCATCTGCCGATTATCAAGGGTGGGATTTAGTAAAACATGCCGGCGTATATAAAGCCGGAATACCCACACTAAGCGGTACCGGTGCAGAAGTATCGAGAACAACCGTGCTGACGGGGCCCACTAAAAAGCTGGGCATGAATTCCGACTTTACACCATTTGATCAAATTGTATTAGATCCCGAATTGACAAAAGATGCTCCTGTGAACCAAAGATTTTATACGGGCATGGACTGCTACATACATTGTATAGAAAGCCTGGAAGGAACCTACCTGAATGAATTTAGTAAAAGTTATGGCGAGAAAGCATTGCAACTTTGTCGTGATGTTTTTGTAAATGCAAAAGAATGGGATGATGAATGTGATGATAAATTGATGATGGCTTCTTATGCCGGCGGTATGAGTATTGCTTACAGCCAGGTAGGCGTGGCACATGCCGTAAGTTACGGGTTGAGTTATTTATTGGGTACTAAGCATGGTATTGGAAATTGTATAGTAATGAATCATCTGGATGAATATTATCCGGCCGGCGTTAAGGAATTTAAATTAATGGTTGAAAAAAATAAAATTGAAATTCCAACAGGTATTTGTAAAGGTTTAAGTGATGATGATTTTGAAAAAATGATGAATGTGTCGATGGGTATGAAACCCCTGTGGGAAAATGCGCTGGGTAAAGATTGGGAACAAATAATGACCCGGGAGAAACTACGAGCTTTATATGAAAAATTATAAATAGCACAATAAGCAATTTTATTTCAAAAAATGTTGATACTTCAATTTTCAAAATTGTATATTTATCACTTTATACCAGCCTTTCCCGTGCCTAAATTCAAATAGAGGTCTGCCACTATTTTTTATCAAACGGGGCGTTACCGAAAAGCCTTACGAGTAGGAAATCTATTTACCAAACAAAAACATCATGACAAAAAACTTTTTTGCTTTTGCTTTCATTGCTATTTTATTAAGTGCTTGCTGTGGTACCAAAAATGCGGGGGAAAATAAAAATTCGACAACAGCCGTCAGTGTACCTTACACTACCGCCAAAAATTATTTTGTAAGAAATGATTACAAAGAAGCTCCGCTACATTTTTTAAAAATCACATCACTAACAGATTTTGAAAACGTATTTGGCCGTGCCCCTCTGGAAATGAATGGTGGCAATCCTACGGATATTGATTTTTCAAAAAACTATGTTATTGCAATTATTGATGAAACCAATGACAAATCAGGCGAATTAAGTGTGAAAAGTCTTTCTCAAAAGAATGAAACAATTACTGTTTCTTACCAAATTGCTGATGGGCATAAAATGTCTTTTTCAAAAAGATATTTAGCTATTTTGATTGTAGATAAAAAATACCAAGGTGCAATACAATTAGAAAAAAACTAAATAGTCAATTAAGACACAAGCAAACAGCCGGGCATTCAAGTCCGGCTGTTTGTTTTTAATAAGGTCAAAAGGTTTAAAAAAATCCACAGTATTAATAATTCCAGTGGCCAGGTACCCATCTATATCCACGGCGACTGTATTTCCAATGGCCGGGTATCCATACTGCATTATGTCTTTTCGGTTTTGCCCAATAACCGGGCACACATTCATACCTGCTGCCACGCCACACCCACTCGGGCCCTACCCATACAGCACCGGAAAACGGTGCTCTGCTACCGGCATTTACACTTATCCCGACCGGGAAATTCAATCGTACCTTTACTCTTTGGGCATTTGTGGCACTTATGGATAAGACAAATGCAACAAAAAGAAATGAAATTATCTTTTTCATAGCTAAACTTTTTTATTATACATCTGACTTTGTGTACACACAATAGTTTATTTGTATCATAAGATTTCTTAATTTTCACGCTATGAACCTGCGACCCGATAAATACCTGAAGTTTTTGAACCCGGTAAATTTATTTCCGGCCAAACGTACCAAACAAATATTATCGGTAAACCCCACCATCTTACCCAAGCGAGCCGAAGCCCAGCAGGTAAACATAACCGTATTTGATTATAATGCAGAAACAATAGACATTAAAAGCCACGCAGAGATTTCTGAATGTTTACAATATAAAACCAGTGGGCGAAATTCGTGGATCAATATTGATGGCCTGCGCAAATCGGATGTAGAAAATGTATGTAATCATTTTGAAGTGCACCCGTTGGTAATAGAAGATATATTAAGCATCAACCAGCGACCCAAGATGGATGAAGCAGAGAATTATATTTTCTGTTTATTGAACATGTTGTATTTTAATGAAACTACTTTTTCGGTAGAGCAGGAACAAATCAGCATTTTATTGGCTAAAGACACAGTTATCAGTTTTCAGGAAGATGCTACCCGAGATGTGTTTAATCAATTGAGAGAAAAACTAAAAATACCCGGAACAAAACTTCGCCAACGCACTGCGGATTTGCTTTGCTATGCTTTGTTGGACACCATTGTGGATCATTATTTTTTGGTAATGGAAAAGCTGGGAGAAAGAATTGAAGTGGTAGAAGAAGAAGTAGCGAGAGGAAGCAATCCAAGAGCCTTGGCTCATGTAACGCAGTTGCGAAAAGAATTGATTGTATTGAAAAGAAACTTTTCTCCTGTAAGGGAATTGGTAAATGGAATGTTGCGTAGCGATAGTGCCTTGCTGGATGACCGGCATCAGAAATATTACAAAGACGTATATGACCATATCGTACAGGCGATTGACCTTACCGAAAACTATCGTGATGTAATGGTGAGCTTACAAGATCTGCACCTCAACAATACCAATCTAAAGCTTAATGAAGTAATGAAGGTAATGGCGATTGTTACCTGCTTGCTTGCTCCCGCCACAGTTATTGGCGGCATATTTGGAATGAATTTTGATGAAAACGTAAACTTTTTTCATCAACGTTGGGGCTTTTATACTGCCGTAGCTTTTATGCTGATAGTGCCACTGGGTATGCTTTATATTTTTAGAAAGAGAGGCTGGTTCTGAAACTAAAAATCCTGAAATAATTATTTAGCTACAACCGGTTTTTTAAAAACAGGAACTGTACTGCATGGCTCGCCATACATAATGCTCTTGGCCACCGGCCGCAATAATTTGGTGAGTTCCATATACACATAATCGCCAATTGGAGTTTCGCCGCATCCTTTTATAACTACACGCTTATCATTATAAGCAGCGGTATCTAAAGCGGATATATTTTTTAAAAATAAAACTTTGTGCAATTCTTTTTCGTCGCCCATTACTACTTCTTTAGCAAAGGGTTGCAGGTTGCTGGCCACCAGCATCCAGGCCCAAACGGGTATAATGGCATCAACGCTGCAAGTGAGCGCCACATTTTTGTCTTGATATGTTTGCCATTTGAGCCCCTTCATAGCTTCACGAAAATCTTTTTCTTTCAAAATCATACCCATAAACAAAAACTCTTTCAAATCAAAAACAATGGAATCGCCCTTGGGCAAAAACTGAACAGGATCCAGTGTAATTAATTCGCTTTGTGCTACTTTATTGATAATGGGTGTGGACATATACAGCACGAAATTACAATTAAAACAGGGAAGCCATTTGCGACTTCAGAAAATCAAGTAATTGATAACTTTTTAATATCTGAATCACCAATTCATTTGCCCATTAATTTTACAAAGTGGCGTATAAAAAAATATTAACAAAAGAACAGGCTCTGCAAAAATTGAAGCAATATTGTGCTTATCAGGAGCGTTGCCACCGGGAAGTAAAGGAAAAACTCTATGCTTTGGGTGTTTGGAAAAGAGATCATGACGAAATCATTGCCACACTAATAGAAGAAAACTATTTGAACGAAGAACGATTTGCCATTGCTTATGCCGGAGGAAAATTTAGAATAAAGGGCTGGGGACGGATAAAAATCAAGTATGAATTAAAGCAAAAACGAGTGAGTGAGTATTGTATCAAAAAAGCTTTAAAACAAATTGATGAATCCAATTATATTGATAAGCTTACAAAGCTGGCAATTGAAAAGTATCAATCGCTCAAAGGAGAACAGTATCTGATACGCAAAAAGAAAACGATAGATTATTTGGTGGGAAGGGGATTTGAGTTGGACCTCATTAACTTTGTGATAAGTGAGTTGTCGCCGACTCAAAACTAATATAAACAACAGCACCTTCATTTTTTATACTTTCAATTTTGAGTGTGGCGTTAATTGTTTTCAATAAATCTTTTATAATTAAATAGCCAAGGCCGTGTCCCTTTTTATTGTCCACATTGGCTGAAGATATAACAACATCATCAGCCAGCAGGCGCTCTATTTGATCCGGAGTCATTCCTATTCCTTCATCTTTTACAGAAAGCGTAACAGTAGTAGCGTTTTTTGATACATCTACAGAAATTGTTCCTTTTTCTGTAAAATGAATACTATTTGTAATTAAGTTATATACCAAAATCTTTATGGGTTCGTAATATTGATAAACCAAAAATTCGGGGTCAACGTTATTTACCAATAGAAGTCCTTTTTGTTTTGCCAATGATTGAAGAATACCGAAAATTTGTTGTACCATTTCGTACAACAAAAAAACTTCTTTGTTCATTCTACGGTTTTCATTCTGATATTTTATCCAGTTAAGTATATTGGTAGAAAGCAGTTGCAACTCCTGTGAAGTGTTTGTCATTTCTTGCACGGTTTCTTGCTGCAGCGCTTCAGACATCAGGCTCTTTTTTTCCAAGAGATTTTTTCCGGCAACGGTTACAAATTTTAATGGAGTGATGATGTCGTGACTGATAATAGATATCAATCTGGTTTTTATACTGTTATTTTTTTCCAGAATTTCATTTTGGCTTTGCAGCTCCTTTGTTTTTTCGGCCACTTGTGCTTCAAGTTTCTTCTGACGAATTTGATACTGAAGCGTACGCCAGCGCAGGTAGAGACTTATAATCCCAAACAAGAATAGCCCACACAAAGCAAAAAACCACCAGCTGCTGGTCCATGAAGTTCGTATTGAAAAATTAATTTCTTTATAAGTATAATTGTTTACACCAAAGCCATTAAGTTTTCTTATCAGCAATCGATATTTACCAGAATGTAAATCTGTAAGATTGATAACGGCTCCATTGTTTACATCTACCGGCTCCCATGCAGTATCATTATTTATGCGATACTCGATATATATATTTTCTTTATTGCACCAGGCGGAAAAAGCAAGATCAATACTTATAAATTTGGTGGATGCAGGAAATGCCCTGTAACTAATGGAATCTAAAGTAATATTTTTTTTATTTACTGTAAACTTATCAATATAAATGTTCCCTTCGGGCAGCAGTGTATTGGATTTATCCGGGTTTACCCACAATAATCCATCCATTGTAGGAAACGAAAAATCGCCATTTTGAAGTTTTAGAGCGCAGGGATTACAGCCTCCATTCATTTCGGTAATATACATTCCATCGTTTTGCCCTAAGTAATGATAATAAACCTGACTATTGTTTTGCTCATAGGCATCTATTAAATCACTAAGTTTTGCTTTAAACAATCCCCTGTTGCTGCTGATCCAGCAAAAGCCATTATTATCTGCTATAAAACAATGTGTGTATCTCAAATAGTTATTTTTATCAAGGGGCATGGCTTTAATTTTTCCATTTTTCCAGATATAAAATCCTTTGCCATAGCTGCCAATAAATATGTAGTCCTGATATCTCCATAAAGTGCGATAACAATAACCCAGCGTTTTTAGAATTGTATCGGTAGTTCGTTTTTTAATATTGTAAAGGATCAACCCGTCGCAGGAGCCAACACCAATTACACCGGGAGAAAACTCCAACATTGCATAGCTTGGAGATTGTTGTGATTTGTTGTTGCCCGGCCGAAACAAGTATTCCAACGAATCACCCTGAAGCCTTCCCATTCCCTTATAAAAAGAAAAGTAGAACTGGCCATCCATCTCTGTCATGGCAAAATTGGATAATACGACAGATAATTTTTCATAAACAAATGTGGAACCGGTTTTAAAATTATATCTATGCAGATAATTGCTTCCCAATTTGTTGTTGATTTGAGCGTACCAAAGCATTGAATCACCACTCTTAAAAATATTATAATCAAAGGCTCCATTTATAGGGAGTTGCCCCGCTTGTTCTGGATTTGTTCCAATTACTTGTCCTGCATTTGTCAACACATTATTATTCTTCAGTTCTATTTGTGCATACACTGCATTTCTAATACTGATGTCGCTAGCCGTATTCTTCATTGGCCAAACCCTGTTTTCAGAAATTACAATAATACCTTTTGAATCGGTTCCCAAAAAAAGTGTTTTGTTTTTTTCGCTGTATTGTGCATACGCAATAAAAGAATTTCTTGGCACTATATTACAAATGAGTTTTGCTATAAGTTTACCATTTACAAAGTGAAGCGACCAAGCATTTTCATTTGAAATTAGAATTGGATTCTTCATGCCATTTTCTGCAAAAAGCAGATTTTTTTCTGATTCTATTATTAATGGATTTCCAGATTCATCTATAATTTGAACCTTTGCTGTAGTGCTGAAATTCTTGTTGACAAGCTGAAAATTTTTTTGATTGTCAAAGACGAACAAATTACCCTCAATAACAAATGAAACATTGTTATCGCTGCGAAAAGGTATTACTATCGGGTCTTTATTCCAGGCTGTAATTAAACAACGAAGCTGGTCAGCTAAAAGCATAACAGAAGTATCGGAGTGTTGCAAACAATATTTCCAATAGCCGGGTTTTGACTGCTGTAAAAATGAAAGTAGTTTGCTTCGGACCTTTTCGCCCCTTGTTGCTAAATAAAATTGTTTATAAAATGAGCCAACAGAGTCGAGTTGTGGCAATTTTATTCCGGTCAGTAAACTTGCATTAACCTTTAATATATTCTCTCCCACATCTAGAGTATAAATTTCATCTT
>JAKIZK010000061.1 GCA_022708055.1 Bacteroidota bacterium | reverse complement strand
GATACTAAACAAGTATTTACGTTCAAAGAAATTACGGGGAGTGAAGGCGGAACTGAAAAAAGGGCTGACGGTGTTATTGAAATGAGTATAACAAGCGATGCAAATGGTGTGCATGAGGCCAAGCATGGCTTCATTCTACATAAGGAAGGCCCAAGAACCAGAGATAATTTTTACTCACACGAAGTCAGGGCATATACTGCACAGTACGCTTTTGATGCAGGCTCAGTACAAAACAATGTACCATCTTATTGGGGCAATATTAAGTCTCCGAGCGACATAACAATTAATTGGGTTATTGGCATCCATAATGGAAGTGGAGGAACTATTGGAGACTTTATTTATGCAAAGCAGTTAATGGGAGCTTCCTATGACCCTAAGTTTATCATGAAGTTTCTTGATGGAGAACAAAAAAAGAAATAACCCTATGAAAAAGCACACACTATATTTATTGTTCATTTTTTTATTGACCAGTTGTTCAAATAAACTTTTTATTACAGGGCGGTATGCGTCAAAGAATAGCCCATACGGATTT
The DNA here is from genome assembly GCA_022708055.1 of Bacteroidota bacterium. GTDB lineage: Bacteria > Bacteroidota > Bacteroidia > Chitinophagales > Chitinophagaceae > JJ008. The sequence goes on along the minus strand of JAKIZK010000061.1, from coordinate 12,363 downwards.
AATTTAAATCAGGACTCTACTTTTGAGTATAAATTTTATCAGTTTCATGCCTACGAGTACTCAACAGGAAAATGGCGGAAAAAAGGAAATAGGACAATTATTTTAAATAGCACCCGTAAGGATATTACAATACCTCTTGAGGCAACAGAATCATCGGAATTAAAGGACGAAAATCTAAATAGATTTTCTTTTGAATTTACAAGTAATGGAATAGCAGCTAAGGATTGTGAATGTGCTATAATAATAAATGACACAACAAAAGAGATTAGAAGATGTGATTCATTAGCTTTGGTTGAAATTAAAATGCCTGTTCATAAGCTTTTAGTTGAAGTCAGGAAATCCCCTTTATTAATGACATCGCTTCGTTTTTCATTAGACCCATTAATTACGAATAGTTTTTTTGCCGCTAAGGAGTATGGAAGTCTTACGAAATTTAGAATCACGGTTAATGATTCTCTTTTTTCATATAAGGTGTTTGATGAGCGAAAATTGAAAGTAAAAGCAAATGGAGTTTATTTTTATGATGATAAGGGAGATAGAAAGCATTGGATACCGAGATTTAATGAGCAATGAGGCCGTTTCAAAAGCAAATTTGATGCGGCTTCTTGCTTTTTAATTTTCCGAAGTTATTTGTTTGGGGGTTAGTTATTTTACACTTTTACTGTCGACATCCATCATTTTCCACTCTTACATTCTTTCCCCTCCATGTCATGCCATGCGAGCAATAGTACATTGGACTGCTACGAAGCGCTCCATATTTTCTATTCCTAAAAGCCACGAACAACTATCATTTTTTTAAAACTTTTCACTTCCCCCACACCCAAAAATTCCCTACATTTATCTCAGCATTTTTTTGCAGTAGCATATTGCTCTTTGAAAGTTAGTTTGTGTTGTAATGTTACTACCCGTTCGGGTTAGTAATGCAGGGGATATCTTCTAAGACTTTTAATTTTGCTGGGACGGAAAATAATAAGAAGTTCAACAGTATCGAGCATAATAAAGATTTTGACTTAAACATGTATGAAGCATTTTATCGGAATCTTGATTCACAAATAGGAAGATTTTGGCAAATTGACCCTAAGTTGGAAAGCGCAGAAGCATGGTCGTCATATGTAGCGATGTTAAATAACCCAATTAGATATCCTGACCCGTTAGGTGATTCAACAATTAAGCCTAAATGGCATCCACCAATGAGTAGCATTCAAACAAATGGTAATACTATTAATCCCTTTGCTCCACTAATTTATCAGGGTTATGCTAATGTTAAGGGAGAGGCAGTAAGAGCACAATACAATAATGAAGTAGCAAAACTCAATCCTAATGATAAACAAGGTAGGGCAGATTTGAAGGAGAAAGCAAGAACAATTACCCCCGAACCCTTTAAAACTATGATAGAAAAATCTAGGCCAATGTCTGGGGAGCGAGCAAAAGTTAATGATCCATCATTTAAAGGAGATGCGACTAAAACAAATTTTGAAGTAAGCGAAACTGCAAAAACCACAGGTGCATTAGGTAAGATTTTTCTCGGTTCAGCTATTTTACAATCAACAATGACTATTGCAACTTCAGACAATCCCGTAAAAGAAGCTGCGACAGAAGGAACAGGATGGGCTGGAGCTATGTACCTAGGGGGTCAATTTGCAACATTTACTGCACCAGCCGGACCGATAGCAAGCACTATATCTGGGGTAGTTGGTAGTATCATTGGATTTGTTGCTGGCAAGCAAGGAGGTGAAATACTTCTAAAAGGAATTCAACAATCTGCAGGTCAAGCGGCAAAATACTCTTTGCCTAATCTGGCTCCCTTTTCAATTAGATTTTAGAGTTGAAAATGATTAAAGTTGATATTCATAAGGAAAATTATCCTGTCTTTCAAAATTAAAGAAACCGAAAATATTGAATGATTGAGCTATTTAAAATTGAACTAATTAATGTTATATGGAAGAAGAGTTAAGTAAATATGACAAGCATATCATCAAATGTATCCTTGCTTCAAATCAATTTGGAATTACACAAGTATGTGGACTTGTAAGTATTGTTTTAATGAACTTTGTACAAAAAGATTATCCAGAAATAAGTAGGATGTTGCAAAAGAAAGACATTGAGTCATTAAAAAAAATGGCAGATAATTTAGTGAAGGTGAATGAATATTTAGATATTATGATTTTCAAAGACCAGAACAACAAAACCTACACAACTACGGTTTATGATAATAATGAGTTGTGGCAAGACCCACAAATAATAGATATTTTTCCAATGCAAAAATAATATGTATTCCCATTAATTCCCATGAGTGTATAAAAAAACTATGTACGATCAACATTGCGCTTTAAGCGACTAAACATTGAGAGTAATTTATGCCTTAACATAAATGCAACTCAAATTTTCGTTTTCTTCACCTTTAAATAATCAGCACCCAAAAATTCCCTACATTTATCTCAGCATTTTTTGCAGTAGCATATTGTTCTTTGAAAATTTATTTGTGTTATAATGTTACTACCCGTTCGGGTTAGTAATGCAGGGGATTAGTAGTAAGGCGTTGGCATTTGGTGGTGCTGAGAATAAAAATAAATACAACGGTAAGGAAGAACAGCGAAAAGAATTCAGTGATGGTAGTGGCTTGGAGTGGTTGGATTATGGGGCGAGGATGTATGATGGGCAGATAGGACGTTGGAACCATATAGACCCATTGAGCGAAAAGATGAGGCGGTATTCTCCTTACAATTATGCATTTGATAATCCGATAAGATTTATTGACCCGGATGGGATGGCTCCTATGGGGCCAGGAGATTTGTTTAAGACTGTTAGGGAGGCAGCGAATGACTGGGGTAAAACTTATAATGATTGGTCAATAGTGAATGGGAAGGAATACGGCTCCACAATTTACGAAGTTAAAAAAGGAGGGAAGACTTATTATACTTATACAGAGCCGAAAACCGATGGCGGAAATGATAATACGGGTACATCAAAACCGAAAGGGGGTGAAAAAGTTGTTGCAGGCGTTCATGCACATGGAAAATATGAAGCAGGGTATGATAATAATAACTTTTCAGGCGTAGATAAAAAAGATAATGAATCTAAAGGCATACCCGGATATGTAACTACTCCAAATGGCTCTTTGAAAGAATACGACCCGAAAACCAAAACAACATTGACGGTTAATACTAAGATGCCGAGTGACCCTAATGACCCAGATAGGAAAAATACAATTTCTGCAGTTGATACTGTAACTCAAAAAGTAAAGGATGCGGCGAATCAGGTAAAGGAAAATGTTACAGCAACAGGAAAAGCAATTGCAGACTCTTTTAAAAATCTAATCAATTTATTTACAAAGTAATTTTATATGAACATTGTGCCTACATCGTTATTAAATGTATTTATAAGTGTAATATTTTCTTGCTGTTCTTGGGATAATAAAAATGAGCATGGAGAGAAAACCACGATTAACATTGACTCCGGTTTCAATAATACTACAATCTTGCAACAACAAATGGTTACGGACACTACAATTAATTATGTTCCTGATGAAGTTACGGCAGTTAAGATTGCTGAAGCAATTTGGCTTCCCATATACGGAGCTAAGATATTTAAGAATAGACCTTTTAACGCCAGATTACAGAAAGGTGTCTGGATTGTGGAGGGTACTTCATATACTGAAAAGGGCGGTGTACCTTATATTGAAATTCAACAGAAAGACTGCAAAATTTTAAAAGTAATACATGGTAAATAGCAAGTGATAAAGTGGGAAGTGATCCCCGTTCTCCGTAGCATGCCGAATAAATAAAAAAAAGTTGAAAGGTTGTCAGTAGTCTCCCGCATGTGTGCGAGACAGGTGCGACTACTGACGACGAGCAATAAAGCTAACAAAGAAGCCCGAGATTGCCGGGCTTTGTTGTTTTAAGAAGCATAAGCTTTTCTTGCTGTTGCATCTCTTAGGTAAGCATCCCCCGCCTTGGTTTGTGCCCCACGAATCAAAATTATTTACTTTGAAGTATCCATGAAGTACTCCTACCAAAAACAAACCAAACACAGCTTTTTTATTTTTAGTCTTCTACTATTCTACTAAAAAGGACTTTGGGCAACTACTAAGCATTACATTTTTATAAACATTCACTTCCTCCTCACCCAAAAAATCCCTACATTTATCTCAGCATTTTTTGCAGTAGCATATTGTTCTTTGAAAAATAGTTTGTGTTGCATCGTTACTACCCGTTCGGCTTGTTGCAGCAAGGCATAAGCAGTAAAGCATTATCCTTTGGCGGTGCTGCCAATAACTTTAAGTACAACGGTAAGGAAGAGCAGCGAAAAGAGTTTAGCGATGGCAGTGGGTTGGAATGGTTGGATTATGGGGCGAGGATGTATGATAACCAAATTGGACGATGGAACCACATTGACCCATTGAGCGAAAAGATGAGGCGGTACTCACCTTACAATTATGCATTTGATAATCCGATAAGATTTATTGACCCGGATGGGATGGCTCCTACAGACGATTATAAGTTAAAAAAAGATGGTCGCATTGAGTTGATAAAGAAAACTGAAGACTAAAATGATAAAATATATGCTTCTAACGATAAAGGAGAAGTTGATAAAACTAAAAGTATTACTGTTGAGAAATCGGTTACTAACAGTATGGTATCAAAACCTGATGCAACTGGAAATAATCTAGACTACAACGCATTAACTATGAATTCAATCACAGGCGCTGCGAAGGAATTGTTTGAATTTCTTAGCAATAACACAAATGTAGAGTTTGCATTAACTAATAAAAAAGATTTTTGGGGTCAAGCTTCAAGTGTAATAACTACGTCTAACAAAAAGGATGTTGAAGTTGGTGGTAAAAACGAGTTCTTGATTACATCTAAGGTTGTAGGGAGCGAAGTTACAGAACTTGATCATAGCCATCCAGGAAATGGGAAATTCGTATCAACTCCATCTGGATTTAATCCAAAGACCAAGCAACCTGTTGGCCGTGATGATGGTGATAGAACAGTTGCGGAAGAAGTTAATGCTAAGTATCCTAATGCAATTCTAAAACTATACATACCCACTCTCAAAACTTATGTGCAGTATGATTCAAAAAAAATATATTAAGGTATGCTAAAATTATTTTCGCTACTTATATGTGCAACATTTAGCTATTGCGCAGAGTCACAAATTAATTTCAGGAATAAAGATTTAAAAAATGAGGTTGATACATTTCTACATGATTTGAAAAAAAATAACACTGAAATTATTTCGGTAATTTTTGAGACTACTAAAAAGGAAGATTCCGTTTTTATCTCAATGTCAAATGGACACCCAGACCTAAAGCGAATAAAAGCTTGCGCTAAGTACAAGGGGATTTATTTTTGTCTTGGGGGAGATTTTCCATCAAAAGAGTATTATGTGGTAAAGAATCCTGAACCAGTACCCCAGGAATTAAAAAAGGCGTATGAAAAAAGAAAAAAGGAATCTACAGCTTTTTTTTACGAACCATTTACTAAATACCTGACTTTCTATAAATGCAAACTTGTTGAGTCTGTAGTTGCAAATGGAGAGTAATTACCCGCCCGCTGTGCGGAGTCTGTTACCTTCCAAAGTCTCCTCCGCCACCATTCCAGCCCATGTCTGCCGTGTGCAGGTAAGTGAGCGGCAAGCGACATTGAACACTATGTAACATAATCTTACTTCGCAGGCCAATGTCAAAGGCCATGTGTGCCGGACATATGGCTCTCTCCATTTAATTTGAATGAGAAGTTGTAAGTTAACCCATGCCTGTATAGCGCTAAAAAATGGATCCGGATGGAGAATTCTTTATTAATCATTCCATGTCATGTTATATGTGAAATCAATCCCCACAATTTGCTGTGGGGTTAAATCTCATAGAACGGAAACCTTACAGTTTACCGAATTTTCTGATTTTCAGATTTAAAACGTCTCATAACATTATTTTTGTTTCTTTTGTATCTGTTTATGAAGCATGTATTAGTTACTGGGGGCGCCGGTTTTATTGGCAGCACATTAATCAGAAAATTGTTTCTGCAATTTGAAGGAATTCATATTACTTGTATCGACAATTTTGATGATTTTTATCCTGCCGATTTGAAACAACTCAATATTCGTGATTTTAAAGCGAATCCTCATTTTCATTTCCTGTATCTTGATATTTCAGAAATAACAGTTGAGGAACTTCAATCAGCTATTCAATTGCCGGTTGATGCCATTATTCATATTGCGGCAAAGGCTGGTGTACGCCCAAGTATTGAAAATCCATTGGCCTATCAGCGCACCAATATTATTGGTTTGCAGCTTATGCTTGATTTTGCAAAAGTCAGCAATATCAAAACTTTTGTATTTGCTTCCAGCAGCAGTGTGTATGGAATTAATAACCAATTCCCATGGAAAGAAGACGAACAATTAATGCCCATCAGTCCTTATGCAATGACAAAACTATCAGGGGAAATGCTGGGGCATGTTTATAGTAAATTGTTTGGTATTCGTTTTCTGGCTCTTCGTTTTTTTACGGTGTATGGTCCGGCTCAAAGACCCGATCTCGCCATTCACAAGTTTATAAAATCAATTTTACAGGGAGTTCCAATCAATGTGTATGGTGATGGTAGCACCAGCAGAGATTATACTTATGTTGATGATATTGTACAGGGGATCATCGCAGCAATACAGTATGAACAGTCTGATTTTGAAATTATTAATATTGGCAATAATTATGCTATTACACTTTCCGAATTAATAAGTGCAATTGAAAAGGTGACGGAAAAAAAAGCCATCATCAACCACATGCCCGAGCAGGCGGGTGATGTACCCAAAACTTTTGCTGATATTTCTAAAGCAAAACTTTTGTTGAACTATGAGCCTAAAACGAATCTGACTACCGGGCTTCAAAAATTTTATGAATGGTTTCAAGAGAATGAGGAAAACCTGATGCAATAACTACATGGATACATCTTGATCATGCACTATTTCCTTTTTTGCATGATAAATTTTTCTGACATTATAGGTTTTCTTGTTTTGCGATTCAAAATAGGTTCGGGTATTAATGTCGGCTATAATGCCAATAGTAATAAACTGAATTCCTCCCAGCAATAAAATCAGTCCAAGTATCAGCAAGGGTTTGCCCCAGATGTCGTGCCCCATTATTTTTAATATCAATAAGTAAATATTAATAGCTGCGCCAAGCCCCACACTTATAAATCCGATTGGTCCAAAAAGGTGCATTGGCTTTTGCAGGTACTTTCTCATAAAAACCATCAACACCAAATCGCTCATTACTTTAAATGTTCGGTTAATTCCATATTTACTTTTTCCGTGTATGCGGGCATGATGTTTTACATCTACCTGAGTGATTCTGGCTCCTTGTAATTTTGCCAATACCGGGATAAATCTATGCAGCTCGCCATACAACCCCAATTCTTCCGCAATTTCTCTTCTGAAAACTTTCAATGTACAGCCATAGTCCTTTATATAAACACCTGTCATACGGCGAATGAGCGCATTGGCTATTCGGCTGGGTATTTTGCGAAGGATAAAACCATCCTTCCTGTTTTTGCGATTACCGGCCACTACATCCCAATCTTCTTTTTTTAAAAGTTCAAGCATAGCCGGAATATCTGTGGGATCGTTTTGCAAATCTCCATCCAGCAGGGCAATATACCTGCCACGAGAATAATCAATACCGGCTGTCATAGCAGTACTTTGACCATAGTTTTTCCGCAACTCTACCAGTGTCGTTCTTTCGTCCGAATGTTCCAGTACTTGCTGCTTGGTTTTGTCGGTAGAGCCGTCATCTACCAATATTACTTCAAAGTCGATACCTATTAATGCCTGACGTACAGCATCTAAAAGAGGTTTGATATTATCCTCTTCATTCATAACTGTAATTACTACTGAAAGTTCCCGCATGTGTTTATTATTGGCGCGAAGTTAAGCTCCTTATTTTAATAAAAAGAAAGACCCGCCGGGTAGCAGGTCTTCTTTACCAAATAACAAACAACAAAGAAATATTAAAATATCCCGGCTAATTCCAGGCTTTTCTTTTTTATTTTTTTTGAAGCTACTTCTTCAATTACCGGATCGGGCAACAGGATCAGTGAAACGCCATTTTCTTTCCACCAGTTGCTTGATTTTAATTTACTGAAAGCAATAACACCCGATAAATATTTTCTTCCCTCTTGTGCATGCCATTCTTCTATCCATTCAAATTTTTCTTTTGGCACGGCTTCAATATCATCAAAACTGATGTACACATTCAAAAAGAAATCGTCAGTAAGCTCATGCGGATGATGGTGATACAGTTTTTTATATTCGTACTTATAACCATACCTTAAAGCCGATATATCACTTAGCACTGCTGAGGCAGTAGGGAAGCTGCCGGCTCCTTTGCCATAGAAAAACTGTTTGTCGGCAAATCCACTTTCTATTACCACACCATTATATTCATTTTTTACAAATGCCAAATGATCGTCTTGATTGATAAACTGCGGCAATACAAAGGCTGCTACACTTCCGTTTTTTAATTTTTTTGCTTGCGCTACCAATTTTATTTCCTGTTTGCGGGCCGCAGCGGTTTCGGCATCTCTTGAATGAATGTTTTGAATGCCATTAAATAAAATGTTTTTCGGCGATTCGGTAATGCCATAAGCATGGGTTAATAAAAATGTCCATTTATTTACAGCATCATATCCTTCTACATCCAGTTTGGGATTACTTTCTGCAAAGCCCGACTGTTGTGCCAGCAATAAAGCTTGTTTGAAATCTAATCCTTCCTCAAAAATCTTCGTAAGTATAAAATTGGTAGAGCCGTTTACAATGGCTTTGATAGAATGTAGCAAGTCATTATCATAGTATTCCTCAAGATTTCGAATGACCGGTATTGAAGCACAGGCCGCAGATTCATATAAAAGCGATCGTCCGGTTTGTTGTTGCAATGCTAATAATGCAGTCAGATTTTCCGCAATCATTTTTTTGCTGGCACTTACTACATCTTTTCCGTTTTGCAAAGCTGTGGTTACAATTTCAAAAGCCGCTGTAGCGTCATCAATTACTTCAACAATTACATTGATGTCTCTGTCATTGAGTAGGTCGTCTTTATCAGTTGTAAATAAGGATGCAGGTGCATTTCGCTTCTTTCCAAAATGCTTGATACATACTTTTTTAATGCTTGCATTGAGAGATGGCGTTTGTTGCAGCACTTTGTACAGTCCTTCGCCTACCACACCAAAACCGAAAAGACCGATAGTTAATTTATTATGTGTTATCATTAGATTGTATTTTGAAGTTTGTTAATTTGAATGGGTTTGTTGTTTAAAAATTGAATAATGGCGGTTTCTATTTGCTCATATTCTAATAAAAAACCATCGTGTCCATAACTTGAATGGATAGATTGAAAAACTGCATTAGGAATATTGTCAGAAAGAAATCTTTGTTCTTCCGGTGGAAACAATATGTCGGAGCTGATACTTAGTATCAATGTTTTTGCCTGAATGTTGTTCAGCGCTGCTTCAGCACTATTTCTGTACCTTCCCAGGTGATGACTATCCATACTTCTGCTTAGAAAATAATAACTGAAAGCATTAAACCGCAAAGCCAGTTTTTCTCCCTGATATTGTTGATATGTTTCACTCTTGAATTCTGAAATTTTATCAGAGAGTACCTCAGTTTGAGATCGCTGATAAGTTTCATAATTTCTATAAGATAACAGCGCTATTGATCTTGCGGTTTTCATGCCATTGATGCCAGCTTTGCTGTCATTTTGTTTCCATGTACTATCATTTTCTATAGCCAGCCTTTGCGAAGCATTAAATGCAATGCCCCATGCAGAATGAAATGCATTGGTAGCAAGGGCTATTACATTTTCAAACAGATGTGGTTCAGTAGCCGCCCACTCCAATAGTTGTTGGCCACCCATAGAACCTCCAATACCAATTTGAATTTTCTGTATGCCCAGTTCTTTTCTTAGCAGCTGATAGCTTTTTACCATATCCTTAATGGTAAAAAATGGAAACTGATGAAAGTATGAGGCATCCGTTTCCGGATTTTTATCAAGTGGGCTGATGCTGCCATAGCAACTGCCCGGCATATTCACACAAATGATAAAATAGTGTCTTGGATCAAATACTTTGTCTTTTCCTATAAGGCCGGGCCACCATTCGGCAGGGTCGCTATTGGCTGTCAATGCATGAAAAACCCAAACTACATTGTTTCGTTCTTCATTTAATTGCCCATAACTTGTATAGCCAAGATGCAGTGATGCTAATTGATGCCCCGACTCTAATTCAAAAGGCTGATGATATGTGTAAGTTGAAAACATTTAAGCTACCAGTTCTTTTGCAAATACCTTTTCAAATGCTTGTTCAAAATCAGCCTTAATGTCTTCAATATGCTCAATTCCTACACTAATACGAACCTGATTGGGCAATACACCGGCAGCAGCTTGTTCGGCTTCACTAAGTTGTTCATGTGTAGTAGATGCAGGATGAATGGCCAGTGTTTTAGCATCACCCACATTTGCAAGGTGACTTACCAGTTTCAATGCATCAATAAACTTACTTGCATTTTCTTTTGACCCTTTGATTCCTACATTGAGTACACTGCCATATCCATGTTTCAGATATTTTTTCGCAAGATCATGATAAGGGCTGCTTTGCAGACCCGGATAAATTACATATTCAACAGCCGGATGTGTTTCCAGCCATTGGGCTAATGCCAAAGTATTATCTACATGCCTTTGTACACGCAGACTTAAAGTTTCTATGCCTTGCAACAATATAAATGAGTTGAATGGACTTTGTGAAGCTCCAAAATCTCTAAGACCTTCCACTCTTGCTCTTATTGCAAATGCAATATTGGGCAGACCCAAAGGATTGCCTTCTCCAAACACATCCCAAAATTTCAATCCATGATAGCCTTCGGATGGCTCTGTAAACTGAGGAAACTTGCCATTGCCCCAGTTATAGTTGCCGCCATCAATAATAACGCCGCCTATCGTGGTGCCATGTCCGCCAATCCATTTCGTTGCGGATTCAACTACCACATTAGCGCCATTTTCTAATGGGCGAAACAGGTATCCGCCAGCACCAAACGTATTATCAACAATCAATGGCAAATCATATTCCTTGGCAAGTGCTGCAAATTTTTCAAAATCGGGAATATTCAATCTTGGATTACCGATGGTTTCCAGATAGAAAGCTTTTGTGTTTTTATCAATAAGTTTTACAAAGCTTTCAGCGTCGTCGCTATTGGCAAACCGGGCTTCAATCCCCAGCCTTTTAAAAGCCACTTTAAATTGATTGTAAGTGCCGCCGTATAGATAGGAACTAGTGATGAAATTATCTCCAGCCTGCAAAATATTATTTAATGCCAGAAACTGTGCCGACTGGCCTGAACTAGTGGCCAATGCAGCCACACCACCTTCCAAAGCAGCAATGCGTTGTTCAAATACATCTGTTGTTGGATTCATAATGCGGGTATAGATATTTCCAAACTCTTTTAATCCAAACAGATTGGCAGCATGGGCTGCGTTATTAAACCCGTAAGAGGTAGTTTGATAAATGGGAACCGCTCTTGATTTTGTGGTAGGGTCAATCTGCTGACCGGCGTGTAATTGTAATGTATCGAAATGAAGTTGTGTGCTCATAAAAATGATTTTATTGATTTGAAATATTAATTAATTCTTTAGCAGAGAAACATAAAGAGCGCAGGCTCTTTGTGGAAATTTATAGTATGCCTTACGGCATACAACAACAAATGCACATACAATGTTGCGAAGTAAAGGGGCTATTTGTTGTAAGGAGGTTCATATTACTCTACCAAAATAATGGACTATAAAATTATCTGCCAAATTTATTTTGATTTTTTTTTAAATTAAATGTTAACGGTTTGATTTACGATTGCCTTGTTTGCTGCTTTTGTCTTCTCAAATGCTTGCTCTAAATCTGCAATCAGGTCAGCGGCTTCTTCCAATCCTACAGAAAGCCGAATTAAACTATCGGCAACACCGGAAGCCCTTCTTTTTTCAGTGGGAATTGATTTGTGAGTCATTTGTGCCGGATGACATAAAAGGCTTTTTACTCCGCCGAGGCTTTCGGCAAGCTGGAAATATTTTGTTGAAGTAACAAATGATGTGGCCGCTGCTTCTGTATCATCTTTTAATGTGAAAGAAACAATGCCGCCAAATCCTTTTGCCTGACGTGCAGCAATATCATGATTGAAATGTGATTTTAATCCGGGATAATATACATTGTCAACAGCGGGATGTGTTTCTAAGTATTCGGCTACAGCCTGTGCGTTGATGCAATGTTGTTTTATACGAAGAGGCAAAGTTTCAATGCCTCTGATCACCAGCCAGCTGTCAAAAGGGGAGAGGAT
>JAKIZK010000060.1 GCA_022708055.1 Bacteroidota bacterium | reverse complement strand
CAAAGTGCCATTCATAAAGACCTGTGTATTATCTTCAGATGCCATTACTCTATAAGGATTCCCATTGGTGTAATCGCCAAAAGGAATAAAACCAAAATTTTTGCCCCAGGTCGATACAGGATACATCTGTTGAAATAATGGGTCATAAGAGGTGTTGCCTGGCGTACAGGTTTTTGTAAAAATTGTAGCGGCCGAGCTACCAGAAAAAACAGCTATTGGCAAACAGGTACCGCCGGATCCGGCAACAGATTCTATTAAAGTGCCGGTAACATCGGTAGTAGCCTGATATTGATACATGTCGCCGGTATTGGTAAAATTGATGTTGAATGGTGTACCTGCTACTCCGTTGGAAAAAGGAGTTACTTTTACCTGTGTCAATGGCCTGGTGGCGATAATTTGAAATTGAGATCTGGAATTTTGACCTCCGGATGAAGTGTTTGAATATGTAAAACTCGCTGCTCTGTATTTTTTCCCTAATACATTTGTGGGTAAAAGTAAGGTTGCTGCACTTCTTGCATTACCATATTGTTGAGCATAAGCCACAACCGGGGGCTGCCCGGTATTGACACTTAATTTTAAAGATTTCTGAATAATCATTCCCGATTCGGCATTGCTTATATGAGCAAGATTATGCGGAATATTAACCGAAGTGATCCCATTTGCCGCAACGCTCCAGTTAGCCGAAAATGCGCCATTTGTCATAGTAATGGTACCCGAGCTGGCTTGGTCAGAAGTAATCCAGATACTCATACTACCATTTGACCCTGAAGGAATATGATTTGGAAAGCAAAACCAAAACTCCTTGCCTTTATTTGAAAAATCCTGAGCAATAGAAAACTTACAAATAAAAATTGAAAACAATAGGGCACTAAGAAAGCAGTAACTTCTTTTCATACAAGAAATGAAATCTTGGTTAAATGAGGCAACGAATTTAGGTAATAGATAGGACAAAACAGGAATTCTTTATCAACCTAAATCACCGCTTAAAATATTGGATTGAGAAGTTTTTGGCTACCATTTTTTGGACATGAAAACGAAGTATCAAAAGTGCTCAAACTTATTTCTGCGTAAATAGAAAAAATAGTTCCGTAAAATGCTGGTTTAAACTCACTCAGAAATGAAATAATAATTGCTGATTTGATTTATATTTTAAAAATATTATTAATATAATAGATTTATTAATTATTTAAATCAATTATAATGTATTATTAATTAAATTTCAATAATATACAGAATTTTATATTCTTAAAATATTTTTTTTGCTTTGGCGCAAATTTTATTCATAAAACATAAAATATTACGCATATTTATATTTAATAAAATACTTCAACTTATTGAATATTAATATTATAAATAAATATAGATTCACTTAATTATTTAGGTTATTTTTAATTGCTCAATTTATTAATTTCCTAATTATAATAGATATGGAATCTTAGAATAAATACTCCTTTTCTTTATATGTAATAAGCGTTATTTCGTTTCTTTGAAATTTAAGATTTGGATAACTACAATTCCACTAATTTCCCTCCACAAACCTGATATGAAACCTGTGCCCCACCTACCCTTTTTGCTTACAGCTTTTCTGACTATTACAATAATTAGCTGTAGAAATATTAAATCACCTGAGCTAAAAGAAATTGAAAATCTATCCATTCATAAAATGGGGCTGAAGGAATCTGTTGTCAACTTAAAAGTGCATTATTTTAATCCTAATAATTTCGGAGTAAAGCTAAAAAAGGCCGAAGGCAATGCCTGGATAGATGGTAAGGCTTTAGGTCAATTTACAATGGACTCACTGATAAAAATTGCCCCCAAATCTGATTTTTGGATTCCCGTAAAATTGAAATTAGATATGAGCCATTTTGTTGAAAATATGGCAGCGGCCTTTTTGGGTAAACAGGTTATGCTAAAAATAAACGGAACAGCCAGAGTTGGGAAAGGATTTTTATTTATGAATTATCCTTTAGAATATGAAGGCAAACAAAGTCTGGAATCGTGGTTGAAATAGCTCATAGAAACCTTGTGCTGAAATACAAACCTAAGCTCCTACCCCTTATCCGAAACAGCAGCAGCACACATATATTCTCTATTTAGCCTGGCGATATTTTCAATAGAAATGCCTTTGGGACATACCGCTTCACATGCGCCGGTATTAGTACAAGAACCAAATCCTTCCTTATCCATTTGCGCTACCATTGCCAGTGCTCTTGATTTTCTTTCGGGTGCACCTTGTGGCAGTAAAGCAAGATGTGATGCTTTTGCCGAAAGGAATAGCATAGCAGAGGAGTTTTTACATGCTGCCACACAGGCACCGCAACCTATACAAGCTGCTGCAGCAAAGGCTGCATCGGCTTTATCCTTTTCAATTGGAATGGCATTAGCATCAACCGGGCTTCCTGTATTTACAGAAATATAACCACCGGCCTGTATGATACGATCAAATGCTGAACGATCTACCATTAAATCTTTAATTACCGGAAAAGCATTGGCCCTCCAGGGTTCTACCACTATTGTATCACCATCTTTATAGGCTCGCATGTGTAACTGACATACGGTATTATTTTGCCAGGGGCCATGTGGCCTTCCATTTATATACATAGAGCACATACCACAAATACCTTCACGACAATCGTGGTCAAATGCAATGGGATCTTTTCCTTCATTAATCAAGTCTTCATTCAACACATCTATCATTTCAAGAAAAGACATTTCTGATGAAACATTTTTTACCTGATATGTTTGAAATCCGCCTTTCTCTGCCGAATTTTTCTGCCTCCACACTTTTAATGTGAGGTTCATATTATAGTTCT
The DNA here is from genome assembly GCA_022708055.1 of Bacteroidota bacterium. Lineage (GTDB taxonomy): Bacteria > Bacteroidota > Bacteroidia > Chitinophagales > Chitinophagaceae > JJ008. Next base: position 10,108 of record JAKIZK010000060.1, on the reverse strand, counting down.
CCATATATGCTATTTGTACTCAGTTATTAATTGTAAATGTTTTTTCCTTTTACTTACTTATAGCTACGTTGTGTTGGTTTAGCCACTTCAAATATCAGTTCTTCTTTATGCATTTCCCAGTTGCTTTCCGATTTATACTCCCAAGCCGACACAAAAGTAAAATTGGCATCATCTCTTTTTGCCTCACCTTCTTCGGTCTGGCTTTCTTCACGAAAATGTCCTCCGCAACTTTCTTTTCTATTCAATGCATCTCTACACATCAGTTCGCCCAGTTCCATAAAATCAGCCACCCGACCTGCTTTATCCAACTCCGGATTCATTTCATTAATGATGCCAGGTATTCTCACATCGTTCCAGAATTCTTTTCGTAATGCCTGAATTTCAGAAATAGCTTCGGTCAATCCTTTTTCATTGCGAGCCATACCACATTTCTCCCACATAATTTTGCCCAATCGCTTATGAAAACTTTCTACCGATTTACTTCCTTTGATATTCATCAAACGTGTAATTCTATCGCTAACCGCTTTTTCAGCAGTTTCAAATGCTTCATGTGTGGTTGGAATAGGCTTCGTTGCGATTTCATCTGCCAGATAATTTCCGATTGTATAGGGAATCACAAAGTATCCATCGGCTAAGCCCTGCATGAGTGCAGAAGCACCCAACCGGTTGGCTCCATGATCGCTGAAGTTTGCTTCACCCAATGCGTACAAGCCATTTACATTCGTCATCAATTCATAATCGACCCACAACCCTCCCATTGTATAATGTACCGCAGGGTAAATACGCATAGGCACTTCATAAGGATTTTCACCTGTTATTTTTTCATACATATCAAACAGGTTACCATATTCTTCTTTTACAACTTCTTTACCCAATCTTTCCAGTGTGGCTTCATCCGGATTTTCAATTCCATGTTTACTAGCTTCTGTTCTTCCGTATTTATTGATAAGATTGTATCTGAAATCAAGATATACAGCTTGTTTGGTGGTTCCTACACCAAATCCGGCATCGCATCTTTCTTTGGCTGCTCTGGAAGCCACATCTCGCGGTACCAGATTTCCAAATGCAGGATAACGACGTTCCAGATAATAATCTCTATCTTCTTCCGGAATATCTACTGCTTTACGGGTCTCATCCTTTTTCTTTGGCACCCAGATGCGGCCATCGTTTCGCAATGACTCAGACATCAATGTCAGCTTACTTTGATGATCACCACTTACGGGAATACAAGTAGGATGTATTTGTGTATAACAAGGATTTCCAAAAAATGCACCCTTTACATGTGCTTTCCAAGCAGCCGTTACATTGCTGCCCATGGCATTGGTTGAAAGATAAAATACATTTCCATAGCCACCGGTACAAAGTAAAACGGCATGACCAAAATGTCTTTCCAGTTCTCCTGTTACCAGATTGCGGGCAATAATGCCTCTGGCCTTACCGTCAATAATAACTACATCCAGCATTTCATGACGTGAATATTGCTTTACATTGCCCAACGCTACTTGCCTTTCCTGAGCTTGGTAGGCACCAATTAATAATTGTTGACCGGTTTGCCCGGCTGCATAAAAAGTTCTTTTCACCTGTACACCACCAAAAGATCGATTGTTCAACATACCGCCATACTCCCTTGCAAAAGGAACGCCTTGTGCAACGCATTGGTCAATGATGTTGGCACTTACTTCTGCCAGGCGGTGCACATTGGCTTCTCGGGCACGATAATCGCCGCCTTTGATGGTATCGTAAAACAAACGGAAAGTGGAGTCACCGTCGTTCTGATAATTTTTTGCAGCATTGATACCCCCTTGTGCGGCTATACTGTGTGCTCTACGTGGCGAATCCTGAAAGCAAAATGCTTTTACTTTATAACCTAACTCGCCCAATGATGCAGCAGCAGATGCACCTGCCAAACCGGTTCCAACAACTATAACTTCTAGTTTTCTTTTATTGGCAGGGTTAACCAGTTTACAATGGCCTTTGTAATAAGTCCATTTGCTTTCTAAAGGCCCCGATGGAATTTTTGAATCAAGCATAATCACCTTTGATTATAGTGAAATAAGAATTTTTATTTTATCCAGCCCAAGTAAAAACTAATTGGCATCAAAGCAAAAACGAATGGCACAATAATGGAAAATCCAGTTCCCAATGCATTCAACATTTTCAAATACTTTTTATTGGTAACTCCAATGGTGCGGAAGGCACTTTGAAAACCATGCAATAAGTGCCAGGCCAGGGAAATGCAACCAACAACATACACAATCACCACCCACAACTCCTGAAAAGTGATTTTCATTCTTTCGTACAAATTAATTTCTTCGCCCAGTAACCAACCTTGATTACTTCTGTTGGGGATCCAAAAATGCGATAAGTGAATCACTAAAAAAATAAGTATTAAGGTGCCCAGCAATCCCATGCTGCGGCTATACCATTTACTTCCTTTGTTGCCCATAGCTACGGCATATCCTATTTTACGGGTTCTTCTGTTTTGAATTTCCAGCATGATGCCTTGTACAATATGTAAAACAAAACCCAGCATCAATCCCACTTCTACAATGCGTATTACAACTGTAGAGCCCATGAAGTGAGCACCGGCATTAAACATAGTGCCACCATCATTGACCCAAATGCAGGCATTGAGCCCGGCATGTACAATTAAAAATGTAATTAAGAATAAACCTGTCAGCGCAATGATCCATTTTTTGCCAACAGAGGACGTGAAGATTTCAGACCATTTCATAAGCGTGTTTGTAAGAATCAGTATTGTTGCAAATTTACTGCACTATGGCCAAAGTTAAAATAAAACTTTAATCATTGTACGTATAAAAATTATTCTGTAAGGCGGGCACTCAGTTCGTTATTAATTTTTTTGAATAAATGAAAAGGCTTATAGGTTCTCCAGTTTTCCAATTCCATTAATTCCAAATATCTGTTCAGTTTTGCCTGACGAAAATCATACTGCGTTTGTTCCGGCATATTTAAACACACAATCCATCCGTTTTCATCTATCAATTCTTCGTGCAGTTCTTCATAATAATCTCTTGTATCACTGTGAAAATTCAACACGTTTTCTCCAATGAGAATAAATTTATAAATCTTTTGTTCCATAAACTTTTCCAGCACTTCCCTTTTCAAACTCATAATGTCATTTTCAATAGCGTCGTTCCACTCTCCTATCAGTTCTATTATGGCATACTGCTCATCATAATCGGCCAGCAGCACTTTTAGGTAGAGTGTGCGGCTACCAAACTCATCCCACTGCGGATGGATATAATAATTATAGACGGTTTGTGAAAACTCAAACTCGGAATAGATGCGGCCATAAAAAGGCGACCGTTCATCTTCTTCGCTCACATATATATGCCGCCAGTTATAGTATGGTTCTATTTGTTGCATTACTTCTCTTTACAAATATATTATCCTTTCAACAGGTAATCTTTTAGTATTGCGTATTCCGGCTTTATTAAGATAGACTGCTTTTCTGCTTGCATCAATTGTTTTAAATCGTAGGGCATTTCAATTGTTTTGCCTGTAGCTTGAGCAACTGCAATAGGAAATTTTACTGGATGAGCCGTTTCCAGAAATATTCCTTTTTGTCTTTCATGTTTTGTAAGATAATGTTGCAATGCAAAATAACCCACAGCGCCATGAGGATCTAATAAATATTGATGTAGCGAATAAACTGAATTAATTGTTTCAACCGTTGCTTCATCAGAAACTGATAATGCAGATAAATTTGATTTCAACTCCTGAAACTGTTGTTTAAAAATTTCTAATATGCGGGTAAAATTGCTTGGATGTCCTACATCCATTGCATTGCTGATGGTGGCCTCTGCTTTTTTAGGAATAAATTTCTGCGTTTCCAGAAAAATTGAAACAACATCATTTTTATTACAGGCTGCTATAAAATGTTGGAAAGGCAGACCCGATTTCATTGCTAATATTCCCGCACAAATGTTACCGAAATTGCCGCTGGGAACACTGATCACCGGTGGTGCTGATTTATCCTGCCACTGCTTGTAAGCAAAAAAATAATACATCTGCTGGGGCAACCATCGGGCTATATTGATAGAATTGGCAGATGATAAGAATAAATGCTGATTAATGTCTTTATCTGCAAATGCTTGCTTTACCATTTGCTGACAGTCGTCAAAGTTCCCTTGCACTTCTAAGGCATGAATATTTTTGCCCAGACTGGTAAGCTGCTGCTCCTGTACCGCACTTACTTTACCTGATGGATAAAGAATTACTACTTCCACCCCATCCACATTATAAAATCCATTGGCCACTGCCCCACCAGTGTCGCCCGAAGTAGCTACCAATATGGTTACATTCTTTTTTTCATCTTTTAGAAAAAAGCCAAGACAGCGGCTCATAAATCTGGCACCTACATCCTTGAAAGCCAAAGTAGGCCCATGAAATAGTTCAAGCGAATAAATATAATCTGAAATCTTAACCAGCGGAATCGGAAAGCTGATAGATTCGCTTACGATTTGAAAAAGATTTTCATCAGGAATCGTATTGCCTACATAAGGTTTTAGAACCCTGAAACCAATGTCTTCATTTGAAATATTCTCAATATCAACTATTAAATTTTTGTCAACCGTTGGAATTGTTTCAGGAAAATACAAACCCTTATCCGGTGCCTGACCCTGTATCGTTGCTTCTTTAAAATCAACAAACGGAGATTGCTTATTTGTACTAAAATATTTCATTGATAAAAAGTTCTAAATAATTATTTTGATTGTATGGATACACCCAAAGGGTTGATGTTTGTTACATAAGTATTTTTGTCAATTCCCAATCTGTAATAAATGTTGTTCATTACTGCTGCTACAGCTAAGGCAGTTTCATAAGTCTTACTCAACATAAAAACCGAAGGCCCCGAGCCCGAAATTCCTCCACCCAGGGCGCCAGCTTCCTTACAAGATGATTTCAATTCATCAAATCCGGGAATTAAAATACTTCGCACCGGCTCAATAATTACATCTTCTAATGAACGGCCTATCAAATCAAAATCATTTTTTAAAAAACCGATTACTAACCCTGCAATATTTCCCCATTGCCTGATGGCATCTTTCAATGGCACCTGCTGTTTCAAAATCTGCCTAGCATCGGATGTACGCACTTCAATTTGCGGATGTACCACCGTTACAAATAATTCAGGTGCCGGAATCGATATGATATCTAATGGATGAATGGAACGAATGAGGCTGATACCTCCATAAATACAAGGCGCAATATTATCTGCGTGTTTAACACCGGATGCCAGCTTTTCTCCATTCATGGCAAACTGTACCATTTCTGCTTTTGAAAAAATATTGCCAAGCAACTGATTGGCTGCAACTGCTGCACCTGCGGCACTGGCAGCACTGGAGCCAATGCCACTGCCCGGTTTAATATGCTTTTCAATTCTTACATCAAAACCAAATTGATTATTCAATTTTTCCATTACCGAAATCAAAACCACACCGGCCACATTTTTTTCCGGTTCGACCGGTAAGTTGAACGTATCAAGATTTTGAATTGTCACTTTCGGTTCATCAATAAGTGTGACCTCCATTATATCATAAGGCTCGCTGAGTGCCAAACCCAGAATATCGAATCCACAAACTAAATTGGCAACGGTACCCGGACTATGTACAACTACTTTTTTCATTACTTATGATTTACTGGCTCTGATAATATCGGCAAAAACACCTGCAGCAGTAACCTCAGCACCCGCTCCTGCACCTTTTACTACCAAGGGTTGTTCTTTATATCTGTCGGTATAAAAAAGCACTACATTATCTTTTCCATATAAATGATAAAGGTCATGTTTTGCTTCTATATGTTGCAAACCGACGGATGCTTTGCCATTTTGATAGCTGGCTACAAACTTTAATTTGCATTGCTTTTGATTTGCTTCAATCAACATTTGTTTAAAATGCGCTTCCGCTTTTCCCATCTCATTGTAAAAATCTGCAACCGTTCCTTGCATACATTTTTCGGGCATAAAGGAATGATTAACGACTTCATTCATTTCAATGCGTTGTCCTGCTTCACGGGCCAAAATTAAAATCTTTCTCATCACATCAGTTCCACCCAAATCCAAACGAGGATCCGGCTCGGTATAGCCTTCATCCTGTGCCTGCTTTACAATGTCAACAAATTTTTTAGTACCGTCATAATTATTAAAAACAAAATTGAGTGTGCCGCTTAGAACGGCCTGAATTCGGTGCACCCGGTCGCCGCTGCGAACTAAATCATTCAAAGTGGCAATAACCGGAAGACCCGCCCCTACATTGGTTTCAAATAAAAACTGACTATTAAATTCCCTTGCTACTTCTTTTAGTGTAGTATATTTTTGAAAGGATGAAGAGGCCGCTACTTTATTGCAGGCTACAACGGAGATGCTTTTGCGAAGCAACGATTCATAAATTTCTGCTACTGCATCATTGGCTGTAATATCCACCAGTATTGAGTTGCGCAGGTTTCTCTTGATGATTTCACTTGCAAAAAGGTTTACATCGGCATTCTCTCCATTATCCAACAGTGTCTTCCAGTTACTCAAATCTATCCCATCCTCATTCATTAGCATTTTACGGCTATTACTCACCCCGGCAACTCTTATTTGTAAATGCATTTGATTTTGCAAATAAGAAGATTGTTGCAACAATTGCTCAATTAATTTGGTTCCTACATTTCCGGTGCCTGCAATAAACAGGTTTACCTGCTTGTATCCTGTTTCAAAAAATTCTTCATGCAAAACGTTGATTGCCTTTTTTACATCAGCAGCAGCGATTACAGCCGAAATATTTTTTTCGGATGAGCCTTGTGCAATGGCACGGATGTTCACCCCGTTTTTGCCCAGCGCATGAAACATACGGCCACTGATGCCGGTATGATTTTTCATTTGTTCGCCTACCAAGGCCACTATAGACAGATTGGTTTCGATAATTAAAGGCGCTACTTTTTGCAATGCAATTTCATTGGCAAACATAGCATCCACTGCCCGCTTTGCACGATGTGCTGCGTTTGAATCCACTGCTACGCAAATAGAATGTTCGGAAGAACTTTGTGTAATGAGAATGACATTAATCTTTTCATTGCTCAATGCTTCAAACAATCTTTTTGAAAACCCCGGAATGCCAATCATGCCGCTTCCTTCCAGGCTAATAAGTGTAATATTGCTAATACTTGATATGCCACTCACTAAGCTGTTATCTTTGTCCGTTGTAGCTTTCACTTCACCAATATGTATTCTTGTACCTGCATCATCCTGCGAAAAAGTATTCTTAATGTAAACAGGAATATTTTTCACCATTACGGGTTGAAGTGTAGGCGGATAAATTACTTTGGCTCCAAAATGCGACAACTCCATAGCTTCCTGATAAGAAATTTGTGGAATTATCTTCGCATGCGTAGTCAATCGTGGGTCGGCAGTCATCATACCGCTTACGTCGGTCCATATTTGTAAAACCGAAGCATCTAAAGCGGCCGCAAGAATAGCTGCCGTATAATCAGATCCACCTCTGCCCAAGGTGGTAGTAATACCACTACTATCTTTGGCAATAAAGCCGGGGAGTATAAAAAGATTGTCTTTGCGTGCATGAAAATATTCGGTGATCTTTTGGTTAGTAACACTAAAGTCAACACCGGCAGTTGTATAATTTGAGTCTGTAATAATCAATTCTCTTGTATCTACCCAGAAAGCTTGAAACCCTTTTGCCTGAAATGCCGCCGCTATGATTTGTGATGAAAGCCATTCTCCATAACTGGCCATACGGTCATTGGTGCGTGCAGTAAGTTCCTGAAGCAGCAAAATGCCATTGCAAATGTCTTCCATTTCATTGCAGGCCTTTTTAACCAAACTCAATAAATGGCTTTGGTTGGTTACCGGTATCAATTGCTTTACTGCATCCAAATGTTTTTGTTCAATGAGCTTTAGTCTCTCTTTGTATTCTTCCGACCCGTTGACGGCTAGCGATGCGGCCTGCAACAATAAATCGGTAACGCCGCTAAGTGCCGATACCACTACAACTGTTCGCCCATTGATGGTGGCTTTTTGTACTATGTCAATTACTTTATTAATATTTTCAGCATGTGCAACCGAACTTCCTCCAAATTTTAAAACCTGCATATAAATTACTTTTAAAAGAAATAAATGTAAACTGCAAAATGAATAAATTTCATTTTACAGCAATCGCCCTATTGTAATATGGTAATATACTCCGCTATTGCGGAGTTGTAGCTGTTGTATTTGTGGTTTTAACAGCGTAAGAAAAATTGTATGTAGTGTAAGTCTTCAATTTTTTTTGTACTGATGTGCAATATACATTTCAATTTGTAATATCAAAAACTATTTCACAAAAGAATCAGCAGCTTTTTTTACGCTACCGTATTTCATCAATAATACTTTGGCCTGCTCATAATCTGAAATGTTTATCCTTTCCATTAGCATTTTAGCACCTCTGTCAACTAATTTTTCGTTGGTCAATTGCATATTCACCATTTTATTATCTTCTACCCTGCCCAGTTGAATCATAATGCTGGTAGAAATCATATTCAATACCAGTTTTTGAGCTGTGCCGCTTTTCATTCGGGTGCTCCCGGTTACAAATTCGGGGCCTACTACTACTTCTATGGGAAACTCTGCGGCTTTACTTACCGGTGAATCAGGATTGCAGGAAATGCTTCCGGTAACAATCCCTCTTTTGCGGCTTTCTTCCAAAGCACCAATTACGTATGGAGTGGTTCCACTGGCAGCTATTCCTATTACTACATCTTTATTGGAAACCTGATATGCTTCTAAATCTTTCCAGCCCTGATCCCTGTCATCTTCGGCATATTCAACCGGAGTTGTAATTGCTTTTTCACCACCTGCAATAATACCTATAACCAAACCCGGAGGGACACCATAAGTTGGCGGACATTCACTGGCATCCACAATGCCCAGCCTGCCGCTGGTGCCTGCACCAATATAAAACATACGGCCACCCATCAGCATTTTATCGGCTGCGGCATCTACCAGTTTTTCGATTTGCGGTATAGCAAGTGCTACAGCTGCAGGCACTGTATTGTCTTCATTATTTATTGACTGAAGTAATTCGCCAATACTCATTTTTTCAAGGTGGCGGTAACGACTGCTCTGTTCTGTTATTTTCTCAAAAGCCATGTAAAATCTTTATCTGTGGTAATCAATTAATCCTTCCATTGGTGCCTTTATCACTTTGCCCAGTTCAAACTCGTAACAGTTGCAAAGGTGCTGCAACACATCTTTAAAACCAAATGCAACACTGCCAACAAAATTAACCGGCATCAGCCAGGTTTCCCTGAACTTGCACAAATGTTGAAAAAAGAAATCATTTAATCCATCTTCAATAATATTTTCTATCATGTAATGACCGCGGTTTTCTGCAAGAAATTTTGCGAAGCTTGCCAGATAACGGTTGGGCATTGGTTTTTTATATACATTTTCCAATATCTCTGAAGCATTAGTCATGTAAGTAAGGTCGAACCGGCCTCTCAATTCATCGTCAAATGTGTTATAGAGATAATATTGAATTACTTTTTTGCCCAGGTAGGCACCACTACCTTCATCGCCCAGTGCATAGCCTATACCCGGACTGTTTTTTACAATTTTCTTGCCATCATAATAACAGGTATTGGAACCGGTGCCCAAAATACAGGCCATTCCCTTTTTGTGTCCGCACAATGAACGGGCAGCCGCCATTAAATCATGTGTAACTTCTGCACGGGCTCCTTTAAAAACGGTGAGTAATGCCTTTTTTACTGATTTAGAATTTTGAATATTGGCGCAACCGGTTCCGTAATAATAAATTTCCTCGATTTCAATTTTTTTCAGCTTAGGCAACAACTCCTGCCGGAGTAAATCAATAATTTGTTCTGTATTCAGAAAATAAGGACTGATTCCCTGCGTGAAAATTGTTTTCTTTTTGCCATTGTGAAGTAAACACCATTCGGCTTTGGTAGCACCACTATCGGCTATAAGTTTTATTGATGCCATGTTTTATCTGTATCCCGTTTAGTTTTCGTTTAATTTGCAGTTTCAAAAGACAATCTTAAGAACAAAATAAGTAATAAAAACAAGATGGTAAATAAAAAGTTGAAG